>NZ_JAGGQY010000081.1:0-49691 GCF_018613105.1 Bacillus sp. ISL-77 | reverse complement strand
AGTAGACCGACCTTTAATCATAGAGTTACTCATCCTTTGCATCTCTTTTAATTCTCTATGATCATTATAAAGGCTTATCCACTTTCGCAACACTGAGCGACTTGAAATTTCATACTTACGTACAATCTCAGTCTGGGAATAGGTTCCGGAAAGATAATCAAGTACGGCAGCTGTTTTTACCGCTTGGGAGTACCGTTTCCAACTAGTTGAATCTTGAAGTCCATCAATTCCATATGTCTGAAATAAATAGATCCAATTTTTGATAGTATGTTTAGATATATTGTGTTGAACACAGAAGTCTAGAATCGAGGTTTGCCTGTCCTCAAATGCCACTATTAACTCATATTTTTCTTGTGCAGTAAAAGCACTTTTTGCCATAGAAAAAGCCCCCAATAACGTAAAACAGATTTTTATTATTTCATCTGTCTACTTTATCGGGAGCATATCAAAACGGAAGGTCGGCTTTTTTCTATAACTTTGTGAAGAGGTACACTTAAAGTAAACTGCCCCATTAGTCCAACAACAAAAAGACTTCTGCAACGATCATCATTTTTAATTAACAAAGCACCGTTAAATAAGTAATTTTTCGCAAAAAAAAATAGAGCTTATAGCTCCTGTTAGTATCAGCTCCGCCTACGCTGAATACCGTGATGACCACCATTGTCATCCGACCTAATTACATTATATTTGCAAACGCTTACAATTGTAAAGGTATTTGCTCAGTGTCTACAAATAAAAAAATTGGGCTTGCTACGACGCAATCCCAATTTCAACAAAAGCACCCGATAGTTTAAGTACACTATTTCACAAACATAATCAAAGAGTAAAATTACTGATAAAAACATCTACCCCATACAAAAGTATCACCCTTTAAAACATTGATACGAGGGATTTATCCGCGTTCAATCTGTATCTGCTTATTTAGACTATCATCAATAAACTTTTTCGCTTGAGACACACCATCCTCGTAATATTCACGGGTTTCCACAAAATATTCAAATAATCCACGATGAATTGTAGGCTGAATTGTTTGCACTTTAATCGATTTGTACTCTTTATACGGTTTATTTTCTGATTCTGGACGAACCAGCTTATTTCCGTATTCAATAAGTTTATTGATCCGAGAAATATCATTAAGCTCTGCATAAAGGGCATTTTTAAATAACATCTTCAATTTAAAGTCTTCGATATCAAAGAAGTTATCGATTTGGTCCAGAGATTTGCCTAGTGGCGCTACTGTCACCAAAATAATCTCGTCGGCTACTACCAACGGAGACAAAACCGGATTATATTGATAAGCTCCATCATACTCCCCTTTAAAGTCTCCATATTGAAGCAGCTGCAAACATGCTCTCACACCATCCGGAGTTATTGGTTTGACCTCAAAATTTCCCCTCTTAGTTAATTCCATTGTATCCCGAGCACGTTCGTTCACATACAAAACTGCCTGATCGTTATTAACATTATAGGCATTCATAATAATTCCCACTTCCTCATTGGTGGAAAAACAATTGGCGATATCATCAAAAAATTGTTGAGGAAATTCAGATTTGTAAATTTTGTTAGGGAAGCAGAAGTTGATCCATTCCTCCGATCTCAAGAAAGGCCAATTGTCAGACAATCTTTCAATAATGTTGAGGTAATTAGGAGAAAATTTGTTAGGAACGCCCAAGTATGCGTATTGCATGAATTTGAACAAAGGTGGGATTCCATTTTCTTCGGATTTAAAATACTCAACATAATGTTTTTCAATAGCATTAGTGTCTTTTTGCAAAAAATAATATGCTGACAATATGGCACCGCTGGTAGCTGAAATCAAATCTGGCTTAACCCCCTCTTTTCGAAGCGTTTGGAGTACCCCAGCCGCAAATGAGTTCATTCCCCCAATGCCTTGTAGAGCTAAAGCTAACATAGTGAACCACTCCCAATTGAAAAAAATTTGTTCTTATCTAAATCTAATTCTTTACAAAGGGAGCGGATACCTTCTAGGTATTTAATAGTTAACATATTTTTAATGTTAAGATAGTTAAGGATTTCCGTCCTTTTTCAATTAAACTGCCTCGTATGTTTAAGTACACTTTTTCACAATCTATGAAATTAAAAAAGGGGTCAGTCCCCCCGGTGCGTTAAAGCTTTAATTCACTGGGGGACTGACCCCGGCGTTGAAACTAAGAAATTAAAAAAACACTAGATATTATCCAGCTTTCGGATAATAACTAGTGTTTTTTTCTTAGTTCAGATAGCTATTTACTTGGTATAGTTCCTAAATAATTAAATAACACCTGTAAAACAAGATTTTTCGGGGCGTGCCAAGCACCGGAACTATTCCTGATCTAATACTCCAGTTGTCTCTTGTGAAGACATTTGTTTTTGCGCTTTGGCAACTTGATTGCTTTCATGGTTGAATTCGTTGACTTCACTGTATTTTTTAATGTTATCTTGTTTCTGTTCCTTTTTAGTAACAGCTTCCGACTTATTCATATTTATCCCTCCCTATCCTACCAATAACTTTTTGAATTTGACCTGAAATAAATCAAGTAATACTCTGATTATTAGAGCAACTTTGTCCTAGAGTTAAAAAATGTAATCAATTGTGTATTGGTCTTAGCTTCATCATAAAACCAAGCTAGCTGTTATTTACTTCGCATTGGTGTTGTTTGGAAACGAATGGTTTCAAGTACACGAAAGATTGCAACTACTGTATCAAGAGAGGTTAAACATGGAATACCATTTTCAACTGCTTCACGGCGAATTTTAAATCCGTCACGTGCAGGCTGTTTTCCCTTTGTTAGTGTATTGACCACAAGCTGTGCTTTACCATTACGAATTACCTCTAACAAGTTCTCCTCTTCGGATTCGATTTTATTTACAACATTTACAGGAATCCCATCTTGCTTAAATGCAGCAGCAGTCCCTGCTGTTGCCAGGATTCGATACCCAATGTTGTAGAAACGTTTAGCCAGTTCAGCAGCTTCCGCCTTATCTTTGTCCGCAACTGTGAACAATACATACCCGTGGGGCTTGATTGAAGTACCGGAAGCAATAAATCCTTTATACAGTGCTTTTTCCAATGTTGTATCTTGTCCCATAACTTCCCCGGTTGATTTCATTTCGGGTCCAAGTGTTATATCTACTTTTCTTAGCTTTGCAAATGAGAATACAGGGACTTTCACATAAACATTGTTCTCTTCGGGATGAATGCCTGATTCATAGCCAAGCTCCGATAACGTTTTTCCTAACATTATTTTGGTAGCAAGATTTGCCATTGGAACACGTGTAATTTTGCTTAGGAATGGCACTGTACGGCTCGCGCGCGGATTAACTTCCAATACATACACTTTACCTTTTGATAAGACGAACTGAATATTAAGTAAACCTACTATTTGAAAACCTTTTGCAATTCTTGTTGTATAGTCAATAATTGTCGCCTTTGTTTCTTCTGATAGGCTTTGTGGTGGATACACACCGATCGAGTCACCTGAATGGACACCTGCACGCTCAATATGTTCCATAATACCTGGAATGAATACATTCTCCCCATCAGAGATAGCATCTACTTCCATTTCCTGGCCTGTTAAATAACGGTCAATCAATACCGGCTGATCCTCATGTACTTGGACCGCATTTTTCATGTAATGAAGTAATTCCTCTGTTTGATATACAATTTCCATTGCCCTTCCGCCTAGTACATAAGAAGGCCGAATAAGTACAGGGAAGCCAATTGTCTCTGCAATTTTAACCGCTTCTTCTACAGACTTTGCTGTTTTCCCTAAAGGCTGCGGAATATCCAGAGATGCCAATGTTTTTTCGAACTTTTCACGGTCTTCTGCTGCCTCAAGACACTCAAGTGATGTTCCTAAAATTCTCACACCTCGGCTTGCCAATTCTCCAGCCAAGTTAATCCCTGTTTGTCCGCCAAATTGTACAACAACACCAAGTGGTTTTTCTAAATCAATAATATGCATAACATCCTCGATAGTTAATGGCTCAAAATACAGCTTGTCTGAAATACTAAAATCGGTTGAAACAGTTTCGGGGTTATTATTAATAATAATTGCCTCGTAACCGGCTTCGCGAATAGCCCAGACAGAGTGAACCGTTGCATAGTCGAACTCCACTCCTTGTCCGATACGAATTGGTCCGGATCCAAGTACGATCACACTCTTCTTTTCAGTCACAGCTGATTCGTTTTCATCTTCATACGTACCGTAAAAATAAGGCGTTTCAGATTCAAATTCAGCTGCACATGTATCCACCATTTTATATACAGGGATAATTCCATTCTCTTTCCGATATTCATAAACTTTACGTTCTGTCATACCCCATAGTTTTGCTATAGTTTTATCTGAGAAACCGATTTTCTTTGCTTCAAGCAAAACCTCTCTATCGCCTTTGTTTTCTTCCATAACCTTCTCAAACTTGACTATATTGTCAAACTTCGCAAGAAAGAAAATATCAATTTTGCTCCACTCATGAATTTGTTCAATCGTTATACCTCTTCTGAGTGCTTCACCTATGTAGAATAAGCGCTCGTCACCCGCAACACGAATACGTTTTTCAATCAATTCGTCATTGATTTGATCGGCATCTTTTAAATTTAGATGATATACTTTTAATTCAAGTGAACGAACCGCTTTTAATAATGACTCTTCGAGAGTACGTCCAATTGCCATTACTTCACCTGTCGCTTTCATTTGTGTACCAAGCTTACGATTGGCCGATTCGAATTTATCAAATGGCCAGCGCGGAATTTTAGTTACCACATAATCTAGGGCAGGTTCAAACGATGCATATGTTCTTTCTGTTACAGGATTCATCATTTCATCTAACGTCAAACCTACTGCAATTTTCGCCGAAAGTTTCGCAATTGGGTACCCTGTTGCTTTTGATGCTAGTGCGGATGAGCGGCTGACACGCGGGTTTACCTCAATGACATAGTATTGGAAGCTCAAGGGATCTAAAGCAAGCTGAACATTGCATCCACCCTCAATCTTCAGTGCACGAATAATCCTTAAAGATGCATTACGCAATAATTGATACTCACGGTCGCTTAAAGTTTGACTTGGTGCTACAACAATTGAATCACCCGTATGGACACCAACAGGATCGATGTTTTCCATGTTGCACACAACAATAGCATTGTCGTTGCTGTCACGCATTACTTCGTACTCTATTTCTTTAAACCCGGCAATACTTTTCTCGAGCAGGCATTGGGTAACAGGACTGTATTTTAAGCCGTTCGTTACAGTTTCAATTAATTCCTCTTTATTGTGGCAAATACCGCCGCCCGTTCCTCCAAGTGTATAGGCCGGACGAACAATAACAGGATAGCCGACTTGTTCCACGAATGCAAATACCTCTTCAACCGTATGAATAATTTCACTGTCCGGAACTGGTTCATTCAGTTCGTTCATTAATGAACGGAACAAATCTCGGTCTTCTGCTTGTTCAATCGCGCTTAATTTTGTTCCTAAAATTTCAACGCCCAGCTCTTCTAAAATACCTGATTTGGCAAGTTCTACGGTAAGATTTAACCCTGTTTGTCCACCTAGTGTCGGTAAAATGGCATCCGGACGTTCTTTATATATGATGGAGCTTACGAACTCAACAGTTAACGGCTCAATGTATACTTTATCTGCCATTTCCGTATCGGTCATAATTGTCGCTGGGTTTGAGTTAACAAGAATGACTTTGTACCCTTCTTCCTTTAATGCGATACATGCCTGCGTGCCCGCATAATCAAACTCTGCCGCTTGTCCAATAACAATTGGTCCTGATCCAATTACTAAAATTGTTTCAATGTCTAAGCGTTTTGTCATCGTTCGTCCCTACCTTCTTCCTTGCTTCCATTAATTCAATGAAACGGTCAAATAAATAGTTTGCGTCTTCTGGTCCCGGGGATGCCTCAGGATGGTATTGGACAGTAAAAGCTGGATACTTGTCATGCTTTAACCCCTCAACTGTCCCGTCATTTAATGCAATATGTGTTACTGATAAATCAGTTCCTTCTAAAGAATCCATACAAACTGTATACCCATGGTTTTGCGAGGTAATTTCAACGCGATTTGTTTCTAAATTTTTAACAGGATGGTTTGAACCGCGGTGGCCAAACTTCAATCTTTCTGTATCTGCTCCGCATGCAAGTGCGACCAATTGATGACCTAAGCAAATGCCGAACAATGGTATTTTCCCAAGCACACCTTTAATCATTTCAATTCCTTCTGTTATTTCTTTCGGATCCCCAGGCCCATTACTTAACATGATGCCATCCGGATTTAGATTAAATATTTTTTCTGCCGTTGTATCATACGGAACGACTATAACATCACAGTTGCGCAGCGTTAACTCCCGTAAAATACCGTGCTTCATTCCGTAGTCGACTAGCACGACTTTAAAACCTCTTCCAGGACTCGGATAGGAACGTTTTGTTGATACTTGTTTCACCTGATCTCTCGTCCATTCTGCTTTCATTAAATCTGCCACTACTTCTTCAACAATAACATCCATGCTGCAGATTCTTCCTTTTAGAATCCCATGCTCGCGGATTTTTCTTGTAAGCTTCCTTGTATCAATTCCCGCTAAACCTGGAATATCTTTGTCTTTTAAATATTTATCAAGTGGAAATTGACTACGGAAATTTGACGGTATTTCGCAAAATTCTTTTACAATCAAACCATTAATTGTTGGTTCAATCGATTCAAAATCATCACGATTAATTCCATAGTTACCAATAAGTGGGTAAGTCAATGTAACAATTTGACTGCAATAAGAAGGATCCGACAAAATTTCCTGATAGCCGGTCATCCCTGTGTTAAATACAACTTCACCTATCAATTCCTTTTCACTGCCAAATCCTTTTCCAACAAATACAGTACCATCTTCTAAAATGAGTTGACGTTTCATACCATTACACTCCTTTCTTCCATACGCATTATCCTTCTACCCCGCAATCGTTTGATTAACGCCTGTTGATCTTCTCTTCCTCGTAAAAGGAGGATTCATTTTATAGTATCTGGAGGGCATCACGAGCAATTCCAATGATTTACAAATTGAAGGAGTTCCGCTAAAAATTCTAATATTGCATAAAGTTAAAACTACTTCATTCCTAATTTGTATTTTTACAGGTCACTACCTATAATCTCCTTATTTGCCACTATAATGTATTATTTAAAATAAGAAAATTGTCCACTATTATTAGGTTCTTCTATTATATAATCCTTTCATTCCTTTTCATTTAGAAAAACAAACTTGGTTATTTATTGCTGGTCGAACTCCTCCGTATATATTAAACACGAACAAATGTTCTTACGTATACAAAAAAATAATATGTCACGAAAAGACCACTCTTTAGAACAAAAAACGGTCTAATATGCTATTCCTACGCTAGTCGCTGCTTTCATCATGGTGATGGTAGTCGTGATCGTCGTTTTCAAAATCTTCAAGTTCCTTATCTTCCATTACATAATGACAGGAACCCTCCAGAATAAATCGCTTCAATTTATTTGTCTCTATAAATCAAAGCCTTTTGGGTTATTTTCTCTAAATTCCTTTGGCGTCTGCCCATACTTCTTTTTAAAAATCCGATAAAAATAGCTAATATTATCATAGCCCACTTGCTCCACTATAGAAGCAATTGCCATGTCGGTTCCTTCTAGTAATTCTTTCGCTTTAACCAGTCGCCTTTCTTGCAAAAGTTCTTTGAATGTGTGGGATGTGGCCTTTTTTATTGTTTTACTTAATCCATAGTGAGATTGTTTCAATCGAATGGCTAATTCATTTAACGAGGCATCCTTAAATCGATCTTCAATATACTTTAGGGACTCTACTACCAAATAATGATTGATAGATGCCTCTTCTTTTCTCTCTACCTTATCGGAATTCTTAAGGAGTTCAATCAAGAAAAGCCCCATATACAGTTTAATGGTTGACTCTGAGAAAGCAGAAGGATGCATGATTTCCTCAATCATTTTTCCAATCATATCCTGAATAGCAGGTACATCAGCCACTTTAAAATAAAGGAATTGACCGTTCTGCGTGTTGTTATATAAGCTATTAAGTAGAAAATCACTAATTATATTTTCGGAACTTAAAAAGGAAAAAATAAAGTCGAAGAAAGAAGGACGAATGATAAAATTAATGACAATGTCTTCTTTGGCACAGGCCTTGATCTCATGTTCAATATGTTGATTTAATAAGAGAAGTTCTCCTTTTTTCAAGGTTAATTGCCTGCCGCCCACAGTTTGATTCAATTCCCCGGTATAGACAAAATTGACTTCAATATAATCGTGTTTATGTAAAGGGAAATTTACAAATCTTGTGTGCTTACGAACCATAATCATCTTATCTTTGCTTAGGAATTTTTCGCTTTCAATAATAAAGTTTGTATTACTAGTATAAAGTTCCTTGCTTACGTTCGTACGTTGTTCAAGAATGGTTTTCTCTTCATCTGTAATCTGTAAAAGTTCACTTAGAAGTTCCTGGCTCATGTGATTCACCTGTTTCATAGATGGTTTCTTAGTCAAATCATATCATACTTCAAATACCTGCCTAAAGAAAAAACCTGGGCTATGTTTATTAATCCCAGGTTAATTCCAACTCTATTCTTTTAAATAGCTTTTCTTTTTAATTCTTTTGAAGTACCAAACCGATCTTCTTCAATTTGTTGCAATGTTTTTCCATTTGTATTTGGGGCAAGAAGAATACCGATCACACAATGAATGGCTAAGAATACAAGCATCACAATGCCTGCTGTTTTAAATCCTAATTTATCCATAACTGTTGGTAAAATAAATGACCAAATCGCGATCCCTAATCTTACTAAGAAATACATAATTCCTTGGGCACCAGCACGGTATCTTGTTGGGAATAGTTCGCTTGCCCACAAACCATAGAATGCTTGGGCACCAAAGCCGGCAGCACTTCCCCAAAGTAGAACAAAAGCAAAGAGTGAGAACCAGTTCATTCCAGTAAATGTTAGAATTAACCATGCTGCAATACCCATCACTGCTCCTATTCCAAACAAGGCACGTCTACTAAATTTGTCCCCAAGTTTCATGAATACAAAATAAGTGGTTGCAACGGTTAAACTCCATAGGAGAACTTGAAGTAAATTCGCTTGAGTACCAGATAATCCCCCAACATTTTGATAAATATATGGCATGAAATATCCCATAGCACCTGCAGTTAAATTCCAGAACAAATAAATTCCAATTAATAGAAATAATGCTGCTCGATTTGGTTTCAGGCTTAGTAATTCTTTGAGTACACCTTTATTGTTGCTGTTGCCTTCTTTAGCTTCTCGTTCTTTTCCTTCTTTCCAAATAGCTGATTCAGATAAACCTTGTCGGATGTACCAAGTAATAAATGCAATGATTAATAAGTGGATAAAAATAATTCTGCTTCCTAACAAACCTAGTGGTGTAAGCAAAACGGCAAGTAAAAATGTAATTGCTGGACCCGTTGACCATGCTAACTGTGCAGTTCCAACATGTGCAGCCCTCTTATCGGCTGGTGCTTCTTCTGCAATGTATGTCCATGAGGCTGGTACCCCGGCACCTACTGCAATCCCTGTAATTATTGTTCCGACTAATAGCATTGGGAAGTTAACAGAAACGGCAATCAATAATACCCCAAGCATATAAGCCAACAAGTCATAGGTGTAAATAAATTTCCGACCATATTTGTCACATAAATATCCACCAAACAAAGCTCCCACTGCCGCTCCAAATGCATTAGCACTCACTGCACTTAACAGCCCCACCGCCATATTATCCAAATGAAGATATGCCTGCCACATGGTTAAACTACTTGCTGCCGCGATAATTGATCCAGCTTCAATATAGTTGGCCATTGCAACAGAAATGGTAGCTTTCCAGCCAGTCGTTTTTTTGGAACCAATCTTAGCCATTGTAATACCTCCTAATCATTTGTTTATTACCCAAAAAAAAGCAAACGGTTTCATTTTTGTTATTATTTCTAAAGTTGAAATAACGAAAGCAATTATTCTAAATAAAAGACTTCATCTAAATTAATTGAAACAGGGCTATTATCGGCATTCGTCTCCATTATTGGCTCCATATATGCCCACCATCTTTTACAGATTTCTGTTTGCGACATTTGCTCCCATTTCTTTTCATCTTCGATTTCTAAATAGGCAAACAATCTACCAGTCTCTTTATCAAGAAAAATAGAATAATTGTGTGCTCCGTGTGCCTTTAATTCTGCGGCCATCTCCGGCCATATTTCATCATGGCGGCGATTATATTCATCATAACTATCAGGATTGACAAACATGATACTCTCATTTTGATTTTCCTTTCTAGAATTTAATTTCCTTATAGCTAAACTATACTCTTGTAAAACGCTTACTTAAATATTTCGTATCTTGATAGCCGACTGATAAGGAAATATCGTAAATTTTTAAATCTGTTTTCTCTAATAATTCCTTAGCTTTTTCAAGTCTTGCGGCTGTGACAATAATCTAAAATGGTCTCTCCAGTTTGAGTTTTAAAATAAACAATAAAAGCCAAGGATAAATTACACTCCTTGACAGACAATATTACAATAAAAAAAATTGCTCAGCAGGTTTTTTTGGAATCCCTTTCAATTTTCTGAATAATCACAAAAGTAGTTGGGATTCATATTATTTGCTGACGATTTAAAGTATTGATCCCTGAATTGGGAAGGTGTCTGACCCAGCCACTGTCCTAAAGTATACAGAACAAGTAATACTCTTTTTTACACAAGGGAAAAAGGATGAGTTACTTCAGGCGTTACAAGGATTTTTTCGTGAGGTAGAAGCCTTATCATCGCCTGTTATGATTAATGAAGCGGTTCATTACTTATTAATCGGAATCGCTAATCATTGGATTGAAAATGATGGCTATAGTGAGGATCCGGATTTACTAACAGATGCCTTAAATATCACAAAGCATGCCTCAAACTTCATTCAATTGAAGGATAGGGTTAAATTGTGGATTCTACATGTAATGGAGAAAATGGCTGGTTTGAACAAGGAGCAGCAGAATCCTATTCAGATTGCAAAAGTGTGGATTAAAAATAATTTGGGATAGAAGACGATATCCCTTTTGATTTCTGAGCTTTAATGACTTTAAACAAATCAGCCTGAAAAACTCGATTTCCTCCTTGAATGATTCGAAACTGAAGCAGAGTAAGCAACTGTGATTTCATATTACTAAAAAGAGCAAGATCATTAAATACATATCCAAGGGCAACAGATGCCGTAAAAGGTGTAGCTTTGTGAATAGAGATTCTTAGTTCTTCTGCCAACTGTCGGAAAACCAATGAAAAATCATGATTATTGTCTTTATCTTCGATGTGTAGTAATATCCAATAGCTGAACTTACTGCCTCGCCACCACCAACTAAAGATTTGATGACCTCTAATAGGCACGACCACTTTTTCTGCTAATATATTTTCGATTTCTTGAGACCACTTATTCCAATCTTCTGGTGAGAATTCTTTCGTTTGTGAAAAAACCTGATCAACACTAATATGAATCAATTGATAACAGCCGCTTGGAAATTGCTGGGTCCAATCGAGATAAGCAATATCTTTTTCTTCCTTCCAGGTCATTTCACTTAAAAGCTGAAGCTGCTTTGTATATTCCACTTGAGATGCTTTTTCCTGCATAGTAAGCCATTCGTACTTTTCCGCGTGCACCTTTTGAATCTTTAGTTTAACTTCATCCATTTGTAATTGAAATTGTTCCTTGTCAATTGGCTTCAGGATATAATTTACGGCTCCGTCTCGTAGGGCAGATTGCAAATATTCAAAATCATCATATCCGCTTATAAAAATGGTTAGGCACGTTAGATGGCTTTTAAGTTTTTTATTTAAGGTTAATCCATCCATTTCCGGCATTCTAATATCCGAAATAAGTAGGTCGAAAGAAATAGATTGGTTTAAAACGGCTTCATAAACTTCTAATCCATCAGAAAAGGTTCCGACGATTTCCCATTCATCACCTAACGAGCGAACCATTCGTTCAATTCCTCTTCGAATTCTTCCCTCATCATCGACAATTACCGTTCTAATTTGTGTCATTTCCCATCACCATCCCCTTGAGGCGCAGAGTAGTTTGTTACGTCGTCCTTTAAAATTGCTGGAATTTGTATGGTAATCTCTGTTCCTTTTTCTATGGAACTCTTAACTATTAATTCGTATTGATTTCCAAACATCATCATCACCCGGGCGTGAACATTCAAAATACCAAAACCGGAATCTCTTTTTCCCATTGGATCTGATTGCAATTTACCATTTAGTTCTGCCAACTTCTCCTCGCTAATGCCTGGACCATTATCGCCGACAGTAAATAAAATATCTTTTGTCCCATGCTCATTAATAATTTCTTCCACTATGATTTGGATACTTAATCCTTTCCGTTTCTCCAATCCATATTTTATAGAATTCTCAACAAGCGGTTGTAAAATAAATTTAGGAGTAAAATAGGCTCCTGAATCCAGTTCCGTTTGAATTTCAAATGTGATTCTATCTTCGAACCTGAATTTCTGGATTTTTAAAAATTCCTCAATGTGATCCATTTCTTGAGCAATTTGAACGAGCCGTTCTTTATTGCTTAGTGAATAACGAAGCATACGTCCAAGGAGAGTGACCATTTCAACAACCGTTTCGGATTCTCCATCTTCAACCGCCATACTGATTGTCTGCAGTGTATTGTACATAAAGTGCGGGTTAATTTGCGATTGCAGTGCATATAGTTCAGCGTTTTTTTGGCGAATTTCAATCGAATAGTTTTTCTGAATTAACTCCCTGATTTCCTTCAGCATCGAGTCAAAACTCTGTGCCAGGACACCCACCTCATCTTTAGACTGGATTGGGATGGATACGCTTAGGTTTCCCTGTTCTACCTCCTGCATTATGGACCCGAGCTTTTTAATCGGCTTTGTGACGGACCAAGCTAGAAAGACCGAAATCACCGCCGTTATGATGACTAGCGCAAAAAAGGCAAAAACGGTTACCTTTCTGACTATATCAGTACCGATCGTCAGGTATTTTAATGGAATACTATGAACTAATATCCATTTGTGGCGAGCGGATTTGTTCACGCTAATGAGCGTTTTATCCTTACCTATTCCTGTCTGAAAACTTCCATTAATCAGCGGATAGTCATTTAGCTCACTGAAAACAGAGCCAATTTTAGAGGAATCTGTGTGAAAAATAACCTGTCCATTCTCATCCATCACCCACATCGTTGTATTTTTCTCTTTTTCTAAATCAGCTAAAACATTTTCAATAAAGGATAGTTTAACAGCTAAAAAGAGGGTACCAAGCGACTTTCTATTATCAAAATCTGTTATTTGTTTCATTAGTAATATATAAGGAGGATTTCCTTCAAAATTCAAACTTGTTTGTTTCGGCAGCATAAGTTCAACTTTCTCCCCTAGTGCATGTTCTTCACCATAAGGCAGAGTTAGATTTTGAAGATTAAATCCCTCATAGGGGATCCTTGTACTGACAAAGGAACGATTTTTGGATAATAGGTACGCACCTAATATTTCGGAACTATTATCAAGATAAGTATTCGTTAAGAAACTTTCCACAATAAATTGATCCTGATGTAATTGTGACTGATTCTTAAAGCTGCTATCCCTTAAGACCGACATAACATCACTTGAGCTATAAATTAATTCCGGCAGTCTTTCTAATTCACCGAGACTGTTTTCAATATTATTATTCGCTTGCTTTAGTAGTTTAGGAATATATTCTCCTACTTTTTCTTCAATCGATTTCGTATATTCATAATAACCGAGTACCCCTAATAAACCCATTGGAATAACCGTTAATAAAATATAGGTAATAATTAGTTTCGTTGATAACCGGGAGTTTTTTAATTGTAATTTTTCAAGAAGCTTAGAAATCATATTGATCAATATTCTCCCTTGTAAAATCAATTGGCAGTCCCATAATCACAGTGTCACCTTTAATTTTGATATTGCCAACTTTTCCGATATGCTGCCCGTCCTTTAGCTTGTCACCATTTAATAATTCTTTAGCTAAGCTAACAGTTAAATAGCCTAGCTTTTTAGGGCTCCATAACGTTATCATTTGGGCTGAACCATCTTTTAAATAGGTCCGCATTAAATTCGGGGTAGAGAGTCCTGTTACAGTAACCTTACCAATCTTTCCAGCATCTTGAACTGCCTGTGCAGCTGCAGGGGGCCCAACAGATGAACTGCCTAATATCCCTTTCAAATTAGGATAGTTTTTTAATAGCTTTTCAGCGCCCAAATATGATTTTTGGGGATTATCTTCCGTATCAACTACTTCTACTAAAGTCATTTCAGGATAGACTTCCTCTTGCTGCCTAATGATATAGTTCATCCATTCAGATAAATTGGCCGCAACATGAGAACCGGTCAAGATTGCATACTCGCCTTTTTCACCCATCTTGGAAGCCAAATTGTCCACTAAGTGGCGGCCAAGATTTTCAGGGTCAACCATATTAATAAACAGTTCTCTGTATTTTACATCCGTATCAGAATCCCATGTGATCACTCTAATTCCTTTTTCTCTCGCCTTTTGTAACACAGGACCTAATCTATCTGGATCATTTGCAGAAACGGCCATGAGATCAACGTCTCTCTGAATGAAATCCTCAATAATATTTCGCTGTTGCTTCCAATCGGCTATCGGCGGACCTGTGAATAGAACATTAAGGTTTAAGTCCTTCCCAGCCTCCAATGCACCTTCTTCCACCGCATTAAAATATGGAATCCCACTCACTTTAGGAATAATCGCAATCGTGTAATCTTCATTGCCTTTATTTTGGTTTTTTTGCTCTTTCTTTTGTTCGCCGTTATATATAATTTGATATTTCTCTGAATTTGTAGAATTCAAAGCGCAACCGCTTACAAATATCACTAATAAAAAGCATATCGATAATCTTAAGTAAATATTTGTGTTCAACACCAACACCTCACAAAAGAGCAAATAAATATAAGAAGAGGCCCTAGAAAACAGCTTGGCCTCTTAACATTATATCATATATTAAAATAGTTTTTATGGTCTTGTTATTACTTGAAATTAGAGAATCTCCTTAAACATTGCAATAACTTCTTCTTTTATAGGCTGGAATGGGTTTCCTGGTGCACAAGCATCATTTAAAGAATTAACAGCAAGCTTTTCTAGATCTACCTCTGTACTTGGTACGTAATCTACACTCACAATGATTCCTCCTCTTTTATGTTCAGTATTTCACAAATTTATTTTTAAAATTAAGGGACGATTCCGCCCCCAATAGTAAATCTGGATAAATGAATTAAACTCTTATAAATTTAGAATTCCTGCTCTAGGAACAACCTTGAAAGCGTCCGCAAGATCCTGAAGTTGCTGGTCAGTAATCGTTTGTTTTTTACCACCTTGGGCACAAACAAGGGTATAAACCTGAGCTGCTTTTTCAGCTGTTTCAATTAGTCCAAATGTTTCATCCATTGTTGTCCCTGCTCCGAAAATCCCATGATGTGGCCAAAGGACAAGGCGGACATGTTCCATTTTTTCTGCTGTTGCTTCGCCAATTTCATTCGTCCCTGGAACGATCCATGGAATCACGCCAACCCCTTCAGGGAAAACAACGATACATTCTGTACACATTTCCCAAAGGGTTTTCGTGAATTCTTCTTCCTTCAAACTATGTGTAAATGTCATGGCAATCAAATTAGTTGTATGGCAGTGCATGATCACGCGATGGTTTTTATCGGCTGCTAAGCGCTTCATATGATTCATTAGGTGTGTTGGAAGTTCGCTTGTTGCTACTCCACCATCTTCAAGGCCCCAAAGAATTTCGTAGCTTTGGCCATCTACCGCAATACGAATGACTCCCAGGTTTGAACCCGGATCCTCTTTTACATTTTTGAAGTATTTCCCGGAACCTGTAACAGCAAAATATCTTCCCGCTAGCGTAGAAGCATCAAAATTCATTGGTACTGTTCTCACCACTTTATCAACATCCAAGTAAGGTAAAACTTCATATTCATTTAACAAATAACTAATATTCCCGCCATTACGTTCATCCCAGCCTAATCGGTATAGGTTAGAAGTTGCCTCGATCATTTCTTGTATAAATGGTGCTGTATATATTAAATTTCTTAATGTCATGCTCATGTTTGTTCTCTCCCTTATAAAAAATTGACTTTTATATTGTTTATTTATCTTCTTTACATAAACATCATAACTCCATAACCAACACAAATCAACACAAATAAAGATTATATTTTTGGTTATTTTTGTTTTATTAACATTTTCCTCACAAATATAATTTGTTTTCCTCCGATTAAAAAAACAAAAACAGACCTTTAAGGTCTGTTTGCTTTTGGTTCCCATGAGAAACCCATCCTTTATTCATAATCTTCGATACGCCATTCGTCTTTCCAATCAAGATAAGCCAGTTTCCCATCAAAACGAAACGGCAGCCATACATAATCCGCTTTTGTCGTATCTACAACAAACTCAGGTCCCCTCT
Organism: Bacillus sp. ISL-77; assembly: GCF_018613105.1. NCBI lineage: Bacteria > Bacillati > Bacillota > Bacilli > Caryophanales > Bacillaceae > Bacillus > Bacillus sp. ISL-77. Next base: position 33,190 of record NZ_JAGGQY010000081.1, on the reverse strand, counting down.
CTATTTCCTGATTTTGAAAGTCCGGATTAAATATTCTTTCAAAAATTTCCGCTGACTTCTCATAAGGCAGTGATTGCGATAGGTATGATATCCATCGGTCTGCTATGGCAATGTACAAATCCTTCTTACCTGGATGCTTAAAGACAGAACAAATCTGCGAACGGAAAGAAGTATTTGATTCGTCTACTACATGTGGATTTCCCAATACCTCAAATGGTCCATGATATGGCTCTGAGCAAGCAACCTCAGAAGGATTTGGAAAATATCCAGTGGTTCCAGAGGTAACTTCACATGCTGTGCACCTGATTCATTAATTATTAACCCGATCACGTAAATCGGAATAAAAATGTTAGAACTAGCTTTGGATAGATCTTAAGTGATTGAAATATATTTATAATTTCCATTAAGTCACCTCTAGTTCAATGAAAGTTTTATATAAAACAAGCCAAACTCTTGGATTTAAGTTTGGCTTTTTGTGTGTTAATTTATTTTCTTGCCATTTACTTGCAATCTTGTATTTTTAGATGTTGTTATTTGTGTTTCAACTTCTTCCGGAAGAGTAATTTGCAAATCAATATACTCCCCTGCATCTTTACAATAAATATCAATCTTACCTTGTGGAATGGGTAAGGATCCTTTTATCCACTTCAATCCGTTTAAATTCGGAGAAATGGCTACTTTTGTAAATCCGGGCTCTAATGGTTTTACACCCAAAAACAGATTTCCAAACACATAGGTTGGGGCTGCGGACCAAGCATGGCAATGACTGCGGCTAAAGTCTCCCTCAATTAATTCCCATCCTTCCCAACATGTTGTTGCGTCGTTTTCAAGCATATAACCATAAACATCCCTGATATTATTGAGCACCATATCAGTTTTCCCTAATCCCATTAAAGCTTGATAATAGAAAAAGAGGACAAAGGGACTCTTAATTTGGACGAAACTCTCAGGGGGGGTTACTAAATATTCTTCTATAACATCTTTACGCTGTCCATCAGCATTATTCGTTAAATAGACCATTAGGTTTGTTGGCATACTACGAATTTTAGACGGTGTTCCATCCTCATGAATACTATCAACAAAAACTTTTTCTTCTCCATCCCATAGATGTTTGTTAATCGCTAGTTTCAATTTATCTGCCAAAGATAAAAACTTCATTTCATCTTCATTTTTCCCTAGGATGGATGCTAAGTAAGCAGTTTGTCTTAATGCATCGACAAAGAGAGCATTTTGATGGGTTACAATTTTATGCTCTGTATCCATCGGTGCCCAATCTAACATATTCCAAGCAGAAATTTCTAATAGCCCATCTTTATTTATAAATTCTTGGAACCGTTGAACTGTCAGCTTTAATTCGGGATAAACTTCTTTAATAAATTCTAAGTCACCGGAATATCGATAATATTCTCTGCAGGCCATCATCCATAGAATGGACCAAGCGGTTAAAACATTCTGCCATCCACTTGGAACATGTGATTCTGGCAGCGGCGACCGGTAAACTGATTTAGAAATTAACTTTAAACATCGTTTGACTAAATCATAGTTTCCAAATGTATAGTAATTCATTAGGGAAATGTTATAAGAATCACCAGTCCAAAGTGCCTGCTCATAGGCAGGACAGTCGATGATTGTATCTTGAGCACACATTCGAACGGTATGTTTTGAGATATCCCAAATTTGGTTTAATAGATAATCCGAACTGCGAAATGATCCTACATTTCCTGTAGGGAATGTCGTTACATCTACTTTAATCTTGAATATTTTACATGGTGTTTTTAAATTTCGAATCGTAAGCAGCATATAGCGGAACCCTCTTGGAATAAACGACCGATAAACTTGCCGGCCGTCCCTTGAAACATATCTTAATGAATTGTTCAATGAAAAAGTGTGCTCGATCCTTCCATCTTGATGGATACTTTCAAATAAAAAGAAATCAAAAATTGTCCCCTTTGAAGCTTCCACTTCGAAATCGATGTGTCCCAAGTATTCCTTGCCAAAGTCAATGAGATATTCTGTATCCCCTTTTTCCTTAGGTGAGACATACGTAAAACTCTGATTTGGAAATACCATATTCTGATGTTGAAAATCGATAGGATATGTTTTCAGGTCATTTTTAAAGATAGAAAGAAGGCTTACATTATCAGTACAAATATGATCATTCGGAATAGCCTTCGCCCAATTTTTAAAGGTTTCTAACTCGCCAATAGATGATAGATGCTTCATTTTTGAATATTCATTATCTAATGGAATCTCTAATTCAACTAGGTTACCAACTTGTAATTGGGTGGTTGAATAAAAAGGTCCAAACCCTAAAAATATAGTATTATCCTGATTAAATGGTGCTTTAAGGTTTACTCTTTCAGGGAAATCTAAAGTAAGATGCATCGTTGGTTCGTGAAAAAATCCGCCCACATCAACGATTAATAAATTGGCACCTTTTCTAAGTCTTACTTTTTCATATTTTCCATTCTGCGTTTTATACTCTTCTCCATTTAGGTTAAATTCCCATTTGGCCTCTGAATGGGCATCAAAAGTAAGCGTGATTACCCCTTCAGTATTTTCATTTGAATGGAGTTCAGTAACTAAATAACCCTGCATAATTTTTCCGGAATTACAATCCATTTCACCGGGGAAAAAAGTCGGTTTTAAATCAATCGAAAAGTGTTGTGCTACAGGTTTCACTGCTTTTAACGATTTTACACTTTTCGGATAGATGGGTTCATTGGTTAAATGAGGAATATCTCTAGGATTAAGGTCCTTCCATGGACTTATCCCATAAGGACCAATGATCTCTGCGTTACCCCATTCGGAATCGTCAAAAGAAAGCTGTTCCCAATCACGATCAAATCGATTGGCATTATAAATTTCTGCCCAAGATAAACAATTGGACATTTTGACAGATTCTTTAATAAAGCCATCATGGTTGGCAGTCTTCCACCTCTCATTGGTAAGTAGCCGGCTCATCACCTGGCCATTATTATAGAAATCAATTTGCGCTAATAATCCTCCGCGCCCTTCGATATAATGCATCGTTCCCATTCCATAATGATTAACCAATACTGCAATGACATTTACCCCTTTTTTTAGCCCAATTAATTCATATTGGTCATAATACCATTCCGAGGTCCAGCCCCGGACAGGACCTGATCCAATTTGTTCCCCATTCAGGTAAATAACATATTTCGTATCTGCAGAGATTGATAATCTAGCTGATTCATATTCCGAATTAACAGTAAAAGTTCTTCTAAAACAAGTCCATTGATTCCTCGGATGTTCCCCGCTCCGATCCCAAATCCAATTTGCTTTCCATTCCATCGTTCTACCTCCCATGCGTAAGACCCGGTTCATTCAGAACTGAAATCCCCGGGCCCATACTTATATTCCCCTACTTAACCGATCCAGCTGTCATTCCGGCAACAATTTTCTTGTTAAAGATGATAAATAGGATGAGCGGAGGAATAGAGATGACTAAAATATTTGTAAATAGTAAATTCCATTTTGTAATGTACATACTCATAAAATTATAGAGTGTTAACTGTAATGTGGCGTTTTCCGCACCCGGAAAGAAGTATAATGGATTAACAAAATCATTGTATACACTTACTGCTGTTAATACGATGACTGTCGCTGAAACTGGTTTTAGCAATGGCAAAATAATATGAAAGAATAAGCGAAACCGTCCACATCCATCTATTAATGCAGCCTCATCAAGAGACTTAGGAATCGTGACCATAAACCCGCGATACAATATAATCGTAAACGGTAAGTTCAGTGCCACCTCAACAAGGACAATTCCCGGCATTGTTTTAAACAGCCCAATTTCTTGGAGCACCCATATGGTTGGGACTACTGCCGGAGGAATAATTAGCCCCGCAAGAATTAAAAAATTAATAAAAGGAGTTACTTTCGATACTTTACGCTGTAATACATAACCTGCAGCAGCACCAAGTAAGATTAGGAGGATAATAGATAATCCTGTGATCATTACACTGTTATAAAACGCACGAAGTATCATTCCATCTCTCGCATATATAACCTCTTGCAAATTCTCTATGATATGGTAGGAACTTGGCCAATCCATATTCAACAACGATGATTCCTGTACATCTTTAAACGCATTAATAATAACAAAATAAAAAGGTATTCCAAAAATCCCTAGTGTCGCTACAACTGCGAAGCATTCGAAAAGAAGTTTCCATAGCTTTTTATATCTCTTCCCATTACTATGCTTTGTAACTATTGGTTTTGCTTCCAAATCATTTATAACAACCTTGCTCATTACAAATCCACCTCTTTACTATTCAGATAAGCATATAGAGGGAAGGCTAACGCAGAAACCAGGACGAATAAAATGACATTTCCGGCTGTGGAAAGACCGAAAAAACCTGCCTGGTATTGCTTATATATAATTGAGGCAATCAGGTCGGTACTAAAACCTGGTCCTCCTTTTGTCATTGTCCAGATCAAATCAAACGAACGTAAACCGCCGATAAAGGAAAGAATAATAACCGTGTTCATTGCGGGCCGGCTTAGAGGTAAAATGATACTCTTAAATTTATGCCATGCGTTTCCTCCATCTATCATTAGTGCCTCGTAGTAATCTTCTGGGATCGACATAATTCCGGCAATAAAAATGACGGTTGCCATTCCGACGCCTTTCCAAACATCAACCAATGCAACAGATAAAAGAGCAATCTTTGTATCCCCTAACCAGTCCGGCCCAACAATCCCCATCCCATTAAGGACAATATTGATAAGTCCTTGTGAAGGATGCATCAACATGGTAAACGCAATACCAACCGCGATTGTACTTAACAATGTTGGGAAGAAGACCATTGAACGAATAAATCCGACTGTTTTCAGTTTTGAACTTAGGAAAACACCAAGTAAAAGACCAAGAATCACTTTCAATCCACATGTTACAACCGCGTAGATTAGGGTGTTTTTAAAACCAATATTTAAAGACGGTTCTGTTAAGAATGTTTTAAAGTTTTCAAAACCAATAAATTTCCAATCCGTTAACGTCCACCATGTCATACTGAAAAACAGGGACATAATTGTTGGCAACAAGAAAAAGGCGAAATATACAATACCTGCTGGTAATAGGAAGTAGTAGGTATAAGTTTTATTTGTTAGCTTATTCATCTGCTTCTCCTCCCTTCAATTCTTTATAAGTTATTGGCCCTGCTAGAAACTAGTCAGGGCCAATAACTGAATGGATTAAATAAATTTTACCAACCTTCAAGACCTAGTTGTTTTGCTTGTTTTTCAACATCTTTGTCGTATAGCTTAGCTCCCTCCACGGCCGAACTAATTCCACTGCCCACTTGGGTTGTAATTTGCTCTAGGCTAGGCCCCTTTACTGGGCTTAAAAATTCAAGAGCAGGAGCTGTATTTCCTGATTCAAAATATGGAAGCATATCCTTTACTGCCGGGTAAACATCGTCAGAAAGCTGAATACCCTTTATGGCAACCGGGCCAGTTGGTTTGATTTTGGATGTGTATAAATCTGTTCCTTCTTGAGATACATAAAATTCCAAAAATTCCTTAGCTGCATCAATATGCTCACTATTCTTATTGATAAAGATTCCGGCAGGCATCCACACGGTTAAACCATTCTTATCAGCACTATCGTTTGGTTGTGGGAAGAATCCAATATCCTGCATCTTGTCTGGTGAAGTTGCTGCAAGATTAGCCAATGCAAAAGTAATCATCGGGTAGTGTACACCGGTACCATCAGCTAACATTTTTAAACCTGCATCGTAACCAGTTGCAAGGAAATCTTTGTTTAAATAACCTTTTTTATGCACTTCTGCTAATTTTTCAAAACTGCGAAGAGCAGCTTTAGTAGTAGCAATCTTTGCTTTGTTTGCCGTAAAGTCTGCTGCGAAATTCGGGCTATCTGCAAGGACATTATAGTTATCTGCAAGAACGATGACTTGGGATGTCCAAGTATCTTTATACGTTCCAATAACCGCCGTTTTACCGGCTTGTTTAATTTTTTCATTATTAGCCATTAATTCATCCCATGTTTTTGGAACGGAAAGACCCAGCTCTGCATAAACCTTTTTGTTATATAACCAGCCGCCTGCATTCGTCGGTGTACCTGGAATTCCAAACACCTTTCCATTGACGGAAACTGCTTCTTTGAAACCATCCATGATATTTTCCATGAAAGGTTCTTTACTAAGGTCAACAAAATTTTGGTCCGGATTAATTGCCTGTAACTGTGAACCTGAGTTATTCCATACCAAATCCGTCATGTCACCGGTAGCTAATCGAGTTTTAATGATATTATCACCCTCTGAGCCACCAGGACGAGTCTCAATTTCTACTTTAATATTACTCTTCTTTTCAAATTCATCGATAATCGCATTAATTCCATCTAATTGTGTTTGATTGTCAATTAAAAATGTTACTTTTTCTGTTTCTTTATCATTACTCTTAGCACCGCCTGAAGTGGCTTCCTCTTTGCTGCTGCAACCACCCAAAATCCCGGCCATTAGCGCACTGCTAAGCAATAATGAGAAAAACTTCTTTCTTTTATTTTGGATCATCTTTTCTCCCCCTCTTAAAGTCACTAATTATAACCACTAAGATCTCTGTCAAACCTTAGTAATTAACTTAATTTTAAGCGCTTTCATACGAATATTTAAGTGATGCTTTTTTTGGAAATACGTCCGTTTTTTTTGGAATAGTATAATAATTAGAATTTATTTCGGAATACCATATAGTTTTCGTGATAAAAAAATAGTCTTTCTCTCATTGAATGAAAGAAAGACTATTTTTTTTGAAGTTTACCAGCCTTTAAGACCCAGTTGCTTTGCTTGCTTTTCAACATCTTTATCATATAACTCCGCACCGGTTTTTGCGGAAATTTGTCCGCTGCCTACCTGGATAGTAATTTGCGGTAAGCGAGGTCCTTTTAATGGGCTGAGATATTCAAGTGCAGGCGTTGCTTTTCCCTCATCAAAATAAGGAAGCATATCCTTTATAGCGGGTATAGTATTAGTAGGAAATTTAATACCTTTTATCGCAAGCGGGCCAATGGGACTCCGGTCCGCAAGAAATGTTTCCACACCTTCGGAAGAAACAAAATAGTCTAGCCACTTTTTAACAGCATCTAAATGCTCGATATTCTTATTCACATAAACGGCAGCCGGCATAAAAACTGTCATTCCGTTTTTGCCCGGAGTATCACCAGGCTGAGGGAAGAATCCGATATCTTTAATTTTATCGGGGTAATTTGTTGCGATCGCCATTAGAACCCATGAAAGCGAAGGATAGTGCACACCAGTGCCATCTACTAGCATTTTCATTCCGTCCTCATATGTAGCTGTTTGAAAGTCCTGATTTAAAAAGCCCTTTTGGTACACTTCCGCTAATTTTTCAAAACTCTTTAAAGCCGCAGGTGTCGTAGCAAATTTGGATTTATGTACTGTAAAATCGACAGCAAATGTTGGATCCTCAGAAATTACATTGTGGTTATCCGCAACGACGATTAGCTGTGAAGTCCAATCATCCTTATACGTACCAATAACAGCTGTTTTACCGGCAGCTTTAATTTTTTCATTATTTGCTATTAATTCATCCCAAGTTCGTGGGATAGTTAGGCCCAGCTCTCTATAAACCTTTTTGTTATACAACCAGCCGCCGGCAATAGCGCCACCCATTGGGACCCCGAATACTTTGCCATTAATAGAAACCGATTCCTTAAAGGAGTCTAATATATTATCCATAAACGGCTCATTTGTTAAATCCACAAAGTATTCCTCCGGGTTAAGTGCATACAACAGAGAACCTGAATTGTACATGACTAAATCAGCCATATCACCTGTTGCTAATCGGGTTTTCATCACCTGATGACCTTCCACTCCGCTCGGACGTGTTTCAATTTCCGTTTTTATATGATATTTTTTTTCAATATTAGCTGCAACGGCCCTAATACCATCCTGGTCCGCCTGATTATCAATTAGAAGAGTTAAGGTAACCTCTTTTGAATGAGTTGATCTACTTCCATTGTTACTGCTGCATCCTGCTAAAATATAAAATAATAATAGTACACTTGATATGAATAACAATATTTTTCTATTGGTTAACATACTCATTTCCGCTCTTTCTATCATCTGTTTTGTTTATTAAATTAATGAGTATTAAAAAGAATCTCGATATTGACCAGGATTTACCCCTGCATGTTTCTTAAATAACTCAGAGAAGTGTCGATATGTATGATAACCCACCTTTTCACTTACATCCGCTACTTTATTCCCCTCCCGTAGAAGTTCCTTAGCCTGCTCCATACGCAACTTAGTCAAGTATTTAATATAAGTTAACTTCATTTCTTCTTTAAAAAGAAGGCTAAAATAGGTAGGATTCATCCTAACATACTCCGCAACATCTTGTAAAGTCAAATCCTTTGCAAAGTTTATGTCTAAATATTTACAAGCTTTTTCTACTGCATCATGCTTTTTATCCTTTCTTATCCGAAGGAACCAATCCATAATCATTTCCATTTGGTCTTTAAGCCAACTGAACATTTTTTCTTTCGTATTCAGCAATCTTATTTCTACGTGCGGCAGGTAATTTTCTTGACTTATTTGTGATACATCTTCCCCTGTTTCTTTTGCTACTTCCAACCCCAGATAAATCAGTTTTAATATTTCACGTTCGATTACATCCGGGTTTAAGCGTTGTGATTGAATTTTGCTTATAAATCCATCAAGTTGTTGGAAAAGCCCTGCTTTATCACCCGTTCGCAAATAGAAAATAATAGCTTCTTCCTGTTCTGATAAATCACCAGGTATATTCGGATTTTCTCCAATTTCCTCAAAACGTGTCCATTCTCCTTGTTCCATAAACTGTCCATATCGTAATGCTTGTAATGCTTCTTTGTAGCTTTTGGATGCATCGGTAAGATGGGTATAGGTCCGTCCGGATCCTAATGTTATGCCATATTTGCTCGGCCAAAATAAAAACTGATTCATCCATTCTGTTGAATCCTCTTCAAGATGAAAAATGACCAGCAAGTGCTCTGCTCCATTTCGAATATAGACGGGAAAGTAAGCAGAGTGACTTGATAAGTCAGGACTTTTTTCTGAAAGGGCTAATACGGTAACCGCCTCGATCTCCTTCGCTTCTTCCTCGAAACTTTTCCTCCACTTTGGCAAGGCCTCATCCCCTTGAAGAAGTAAATCCAAGGTTGCTTTTTCGATCAGATCAATTCGACTATCCTCCCATTTCTCCTCTAAAGAAAGAACTGTTTTCTGATGATGTAACTTTTCTAAAATTTTTCGAATGGTATCCTCCATGATTGGTATGGTGATGGGTTTTTCGAGATAGTCTGATACCCCTAGCTTTAAAGCTTTCTTTACATACTCAAATTCATTGAATCCGCTAAAAACCACGCAAATAATCTCGGGTGCAGCACCTAGAATTTTTTCAACAACTTCTAAGCCGTCCATTCCCGGCATGCGGATATCCGTAAAAATAATATCAGGAGAATGTGTTTCAACTAAGTCTATTGCAGCATAGCCATTATTAGCAGTACCTACCAGTTCAATCCCGTACTTTGACCAGTCAATCATCTTTTGCAACCCTTGAAGAACAATGTATTCATCATCAAATATCACTGCTTTTAACATCCATTACTCCTCCTTTGGCAACATCACGAAAACTAATCTCAATACAGGTTCCTTCATTTATTTTACTAGAGATGAAAAGTGTACTGTCTTGCCCGTAAAACAATTTAATTCTCTCGTAAACATTCTTTATACCATAACCTCTCTCTGTTCTCTCTAAGTCTTCGATTCCTACTCCATTATCGCTGATGGTAAAGGTAATCCAGCCTTTGGAGATTCTTCCAATTAACTTAATGGTACCTTCCCCAACCTTCGGCTCTAGACCGTGATAAATAGCATTTTCGATAAACGGCTGAAGCAATAGTTTAAGAATTGGTTTATCCAATAGAGCGGAATCCACATCCTCAATATATTGAAAACGGTTCTGATAACGGAAATTTTGGATGGTCATATAATGGTGAATATGCTCCAATTCCTTTGATATAGGTATCAAATCTTCTCCATTATTTAAACTTAATTTAAAAGTTTGTGATAGGGCAACGGTAATTTCAGCGATATCCTTATTGTTTTGCAAGATGGCCATCCAATAAATAGAGTCAAGCGTATTGTATAAAAAATGAGGTTTGATTTGTGCTTGCAAGGCACGAAGTTCGGCTTCTCGCTCTTTTAACTGTGAATGAACAAGCCGTTCATTTAGTTCTTTATTTTCAACTGTTATTCGTTGAAATGTTTCTCCGATTACACCAATTGTATCCGTTTCATTGTCTTCTCCTGAACCCCACAGCCCTTTAGCCCAATCCACCGTCATTTTCTTTAATTGCACCCAAGGTCGTGCAACTTTGCCTGATAGAATATATGAAATTAATAAAGCTATTAATGCGATAATAGTAGAAATAGTAATGGTTATGATTCCAATTTTATTAGATTGCTTTAGTAGTTCCTTTTCTTTTGTAATATTCGCGAATGTCCATCCGGTCGTATTATTCGTGTAACTACTAATTAGGTAACCTTTTTGTTCCAAGTTTCGAAACGTAGATAAACTATTCTTCCCTAGAGACAATTCCTTATCCAATGTAGAAGTATTACTAAAAACAGTATTTACTCCATTCTTGGAGGAATCGATGACAGCCATCACACTGTTACTATCATCATTTAAAACTCTAGAAAACATTGATTTTTTAATATTGACCACTAATAAGCCAATTTGCTTGGGGTTAAACACATTTTGTGGGTCACGTAATAGTTTAACGGAAGAAAAAGTAGTTTCATCCTCTTTCTTTACCAAGACATTATAACTAAAGAAAATGGGCCTCCCTTGTGCCTTAACACTCTTTTTATACCAATCCGAATGATAAATCTCCTTGTACATATTGTTCGTGTCATAGCTGCCAAGGCTATTATGATTCCCATAACAAACAGGTCGAAAATGAACATCAAATAAACAGACGGAATCGATATCTTCTGTATCAATAAAATAACTGGATATTAAATCCTGCATTCGTTTGGTTGTATTCTCGTCTAATACATTCTTTCCCACTTCTGAAAAAGCAGCACTGTCCACCAATTCTTGGCGAACACTATTACTCCATGAAATGACACGTTCCATATTAATGATATTTCGAAATAAAAGATCAGTAGTTTCACTTGAGGTTCGCAAATTATTTCCGGTAGTTTCTACTTGGTTTTGAACTAGTGTATTTTTTGCGATATTGAAAGAAATAAACCCTAATAATAAAAGGGGCAATATGGATAGGCAGAGCATTATAAAAAAGTATTTATATCTAATTTTGTCACTACGGATATAATTTCTGACTCTTCTGAACACTCTTTTCATAATTGTCCACCTTTTATAAGTATTACTTATCCGCTTTCTCAAAAAACTTGTCCTTTTATAAGTTGTTATTGTCATCATAAACCCAAATGATGAGTATTTCTATATCAAACAGAAAAAAAAATTTTGTTTTTATTTGTTTAATCTCTATTAAACGTGAATTTACTTCCGTTTTTTAAAAAACTTATCAAAATACCACAGCCCATGCCTACAGACAAGGGCTGTGATCCAATATTTCAAATGGGGTTCTTACGAGGATAAAGAGGTAGATTCTCCTTAACCTGTATTACTTTACCTCGAATGCCAAACTGTCAATACGAAGGTCAGGTGCTTCAAATACAACATAGATTGTATGCTGCCCTTTCGGTGCATTTTTGCCCAAGTTAACAGTTACATTGCTATAACCTAACTCGTTTACGGTCACACCAGCATTTTCAATTGTGTACGTATTTTTTTCCGTCTTTGGAACATTGATTTCAGCAAAAGGTTCGCTATTTACAGAATCAGCATGTAAAGTGATTTTACCGCCAGTACCATTCGAAGCAACCGTTGCTGATAATTCGTTAGATCCAGTCAATACCACTTTTGGAAGTGCAACCCATGAACCATTTTGTTTGGAGCTGACAGCATAATACCCGCCAACAACCTTCTTCGCTTTTAAGTTTTCAGCCGTTCTGGCTTTAGATACCTCATGATAAACAACCTTATCTGAGGCGAAAGCATGGTCGAAGACATTAAACGGCTTATTTGTAGGAAGTGCGGCAAGCGATTCGCCAGTTATCTCAATCTGTTCCTTGCCTCGGATGTCTAGTGAAGAAGCACCCACCATAAGTTCATAGTTTCCTTCCTCAACAATGAAATCACCGGCATTTACGTCCCAAATAGCGAAATCCTCTGGATTTACGGAAAGAGTCACTGTTTTTGTTTCACCGGCCGCTAAGGATACTTTATCGAAAGCTGCTAATTGCTTTTGCGGTGCATGTGTACCGTATGCAGATTTTTTGTTTTTTACATACAGTTGAACGACTTCGGAAGTGTTTACCTTTCCATCATTTTTGACTTTTACTGTTACGTTGAAAGGAGCTTTTCCGTTAGCACTTTTCGGCGCAGCGAAGTCGCTATATTTGAATTTGCTGTATGATAGGCCGTAACCAAATGGATAGGTTACCTTTGCATTTGTGTACATATATGTTAGCTTTGATTCCTCTGGATCAGCGTTTGTCATATCCACAGTATAACGCGGGTCTACCCCATCCAATGGTACAGTCGTATTTCCTTCTGGAATGGAGTACTTATTGATAGCAGGAAATGCAGACATATCTGCATACCATGTAGATGATAAACGGCCTGTTGGGGCATAGTCACCATATAGTACTTGAGTTAATGCCAAGCTATCATACTGGCCGCCATATGGCTGGTATACAATTGCAGATACATTCGGATTGTTTTGAATCTTTTCCATACCAACAGGGAAGCTGGATTTTACCACGACAACCGTCTTTTTCCCCTTTGCAGCAAAAGCGGCCGATACTCTATCAACCAATTGGTAATCTGTCTCGCCCATATTTAAGTCAGAGCGATCAGTACCTTCTCCTGCACTGTGTCGCGGAATAGCGCCTACAAACACAACAGCATAATCGTCTGTTTCTGCACGTTTGACTGCTTCAGAGCCTACTCCCTTTACTATTGTTTGTTCAAATTTCACCTCATCATTTCGGTTAGCTGCATTTACTTTGTTACCGAGGGTTGTCTCAGAAGTTTTCAATTTTCCATCTGAACCGGTTGTAATAAAGCGGCCATTGGAGTAATACCAATTTGTGAAATCCCCGGAGAAACCTGTTCTGAATCCGCTTGAGATAAGTGAAACCGATTTATCTTCATTTTCCTCTACTCGAATGGTTGGCGGGATTGCACTTGTTTGGCCAACCATCTGTGCAAGATCCCAATCGTTATTGGTCAAATTTAATGCCGTATTATTTGTATTTTCAACAGCTGCATTTGCCGTCGTAGGAGATGTCACCCAGCGCCCGTTCTTTAATGAACGTAAGCTGTAACCTTCTTGCCCCCAATTGTACACTTCGAACAAATGGGCAGGGTTATTAACATCTAAAGCTTCAGAAGTTGTCACGAGCTGGGAACCTTTTGCAACGTCTTGAGCATTACCGTCAGCTGTGACAGTCCGGCCGTTCAGTTTAGATTTTAATGCCACAACTTTAACGGCTGGGTCGTAGGAAACGTTGTTAGCACCATTGGCTTTAATAATTGCCGATAATGGAGAGATACCGGAGTTTTCAATACTTGGCGTTGTTCCTACAGAGTAGGTAGTTTTAAACCTTGAATCGGCATATACCCCGGAAACAGCAGCCTTCTTGTTCTTTGCAAGTGGCAGCACTCCATCATTCTTGAGCAATACGATGCTCTCCTCGGCGGCACGCAGTGCTACTTGTTGATGTTCAGGTGTACTGAATGTAGCTGGTTGCGACCTCACATCCTTAGCTTCTTGAGCGAATGGGTAATTTTTTGGAATTCCGTTGTCGTCTACTTCGTTAAAGATACCGACACGTACCATTTGGTTTATATGTGGACGTGCAGCCTCGATTAGGTCTGCTTTGGTAAGGCCATATTTACCTTGTTCAACTGCATTCACAATAGCGGCCACATCATCTTTTGCATTCTGAACATTCGGACCAGGACGGCCGGCGTTCGCCTTGGCCAAAATCATCAAAATAGTCGCGTTAGTACGGTCTGTTGCATACTTCGTATCGTATCCATTCCCTTGCGAGCCTTCAGTGAATACAAGTTGGTCCGCATTAAAGTCCGGAGAGCTGTATACTCCGTATTTCGAGTAATTATTGGCATGTCGTTGATATGGAGAGAGAATGTTTGGAATGCCGTTGGTACGCCCAAATGAGGTCATTACTCCTCCGACCGAGCCAGAACTAAGCGCTTTCAAAGGGCTCTTTGTCTGATATTCGAATATGGACCGAGCGCTTGCACTGTTACTGGCTGTTTGACGGAACCACTGTGCGTTATAGACGGAAAAATGCTTCGTGCCTACCACTGCTCGCGTCCAGAATCCGTCATTACTCTTTTCTTGATCAGTACCGCTCAGACCGGCTGCCATGTTATCAACCATTGAAGCAGCCATATTGGGATCTTCCGAAAAACCTTCATCAAATCTTCCACTAAGTGGATTAATGCGCATGTCGCTGACAACCGTGAAGGCAACAGTGGCAGAAGCATTGGCACCGCCATGTATGTTTGACTCCCCTTGCTTCACTTTTAACGTACTGATTTTCTCGCTCCCCATTACTTTTCCAATATCAGAAAGAAGCTCTTTATTCCAGGTTTGCCCCATACCGACTAACGCCGGGAAATCGGTAGATATACCCTGAACGTTGTCAGCCGCAGAAAGAGCACCTGGGATTACTTTTCCTGCATTTGCTCCTTGCTGTAAGGTATAATGATTTCTTGAACCGGTTGCATATACAGCCGGTCCTTCTAAACTGGTATAATCAAAATAAGCATCGACAAATGCATCAAGATGCTTAGGTACGCCATCAAACAATGGCATCCCGTCAAACACCCCACCGACTTGCTTTTTAAATACGGGAATTTCTTCAGCTTTTTTCGCAGGCGCACTGAAACCAACTAAACCTGCTACAAGAGTAGTAACAAGCATTAAGGATATTGTTCTTTTTCCCATCTTTAAGAGTTGGGATTTTTTCATCTAATTCACTACCTCCCCCAGAATTATAAAGCGCTTCCATTTTTTAAAAAATAGGGACCGGTCTCCTATATAAATATCATAGCCTGCACCATAGTAGTTCGATAGTGTCAGATTTTTCTGATTCGTGTATGCATTTTTTGGAATGAGAAAGATAAACATAAACATGTAACATGAGATTTGTCCTTCATAAGCGCTCTTAGGAAGCGTATTAGCAAACGATCTAAGTAAGAAAAAGTCTAACCTAAGTTATTACCAAGTATAAGATGTAGTGTTGGATTTTCCACAGAAGATAGTTTTTCAAAAAAACAAAGTTTACTAAACAGCAAAAACAAAAAGAACAACCAATAATAATAAATGGTTGTCCTTTCAATATAATCCTCTTATAAGCCATATTTTCTTATTAAATAAGTTGGAGTACAGCTCCACGCATGACAATAACTGTTAATTAAATGGCTTCCATAAGGAGAAAAATCTTTATTTTTCGGATCATATAATTCCCAGAACGTATCCGCTCCATCTTGAATCATGCCGCCCCAATAGTTCTTCATTTCTGCGATTGCCAGCTCTTTTTCTCCTGAAACCAGCAAGGCTTCAATCAAATGATGATACATGTATGGCGTTGCAATTCCAACAGCTGGATTTTCAGTTAAAAGACGCTTCATTAGTTTATTACTTTCTTCCTTAGTCAAAACACCCGCAAGGACCATCCAAATCTGGCTTGCCCAAGAAACTTGACAGTTCGAACCGCTGATAAAAAATTGCTGCTCATCATCCCACAAATGTGTTTTCGTAGCTTCTACAATTTCTGATAATCGGTCTTTCAAACTAACTATTTCTTCTATATTTAATTCTTCAGCCAGAAGTATGGCTTGCTTCATAGTATAGATTAACACTGCTTGTGACGGAGCTTGTTTGTTTAACCCTTCCTGCCAATCAATGAAGGACCACCAGTCGGACGAATCTCTCAAAATATTATTTTCATCCAGTCTTTCAAGGGCAAGTTCAACCTGGTGATAAGCAGTTGGCCAAAGAATTTTCAAAGTCTCTAAATCACTTGTGGCAAAGTAATAATCATGTAAAGTAGAAGCAAAGAACAATGAATAGTCAAATAGATAGGTATCATCTGCAATCAGTTGTGGAGCAACAAAAACATTTGCCGGAACCTTACCTTTATCATCTGAAACACCTGCAAAAAGGTATAGGCAACGCTTAACAAGGTCATTGTTTCCGAAAGTTTCATAGTTTGCGAGTGCTTGCAATCGTAAGTCGCCGAGCCAAAGTCGACGATCACGTTTCGGTCCGTCTTCAAATACATCTTGCATGCAATCCGCAAGTGTTTTAATACTAATTTCATCTATTTTTTGAAGTTCCACATCCTGATGTAAACTCTTTTTAACTGCACTTATATTGGCCGATGTAACAGCTCTACATTCCACATTTTCAAAGACAACCTGGTATTTAGGTGATGTATCGATAATATCAAACTTTACATACCTAAAGCTGTAACGACGAGGCAATGATATTACAGCGGGCAATACATCCACAAATATAGTTTCTTCCTGCAGCCATGAACTGCTGAGCCATCCATTATAATTTTCAAACGGTTCAGCCATTTCAACAGGCATTTCTCCAATGGTCAATTTTAGTTTGAGAGGGGCATCAGGGGGACTGCCAGCTGGATGAATCTTCATTGATAGATACCCAACCTGATGGTCTCCAAAATCTAGAATACACGAATCATTTTTTTTATTTTCGTAGTCTGCTAGAGCGGAAGCCGGGGCAATAACCTGCGACCTCCAGCCATGAATCGCCTTTGTATCCGCTTTTATTTCTACAATTGAAGTAGGCTTCACTATTGTTTCATTTAGTTCTGGCTTAAATTGTTCTGCTGTTTTGATAAATTTCTCGTTTCTTATAATTATTTGATTTTCTAGTTTCTGAATGGTCATATCCCTTTCCCCTTTTCTTTCAGGTTTCGAATTCGTAATTTAAGAATTCTCGTTATTGTTCGCCAATACAATCATGATATCCCAGCAGTAATTAGAGCGATAGTGCTCCATTTTTTTGATTTGTGTACGGACTTTTTTGGGATATGTTTGGGGATTGTTGAGCAGACCAGTTTCAATGTAGAGTAAGAAACTGATTCAATGGGATAGCCTCACGGCTATCTCTTTTACTTTCAGTTCCTCCTCATCAAACCGTACGTGAGGTTTTCCCTCATACGGCTTTCCGACGTTCTTCTTTCTTTGGCTTTACGGTAACTAACTAGCTAATTTCACTAAAATATGTTCAATTTCTTTTCTTACATCCTTCATATTCCCATATTTCTTTCGATTATTCTTTTTCTTGTTGTAGAACAAGGTAAGTCGCTCTAACACATACCAATCGATGCGATTTAGCCATTTCTTTGCGTGAGTTGAGAGAAGGTAATAATTCTTGAAACCTTGTAGCTTCCTATTTAGCCCTTTAACCAAGTCACTGATGTCTAAATATAATTTATTCCTTGGTTCTGTGTATGCTTTAATCTTTGCACGCATTTTCTTCATTGCGTTTCTTTTCGGGATATGGGACATGACATATAACGTGTTTCCACCTTTTCGTCTAATTAGGAATTTCCGATTATGAAATCCTAAGAAATCAAAGCCATCTATGTCATTCCACAAATTGACTAATCTCGATTTATTTCGATTAATAGAAAGGTCTAATTTCCCCATTATTGACTGAATAACTTGTTTACTTTCCAATGCTTGTTGTTTGGTTTTACACATGATGACGTAGTCATCTGCATATCTTACCAGTTCACCGAGATGAGCAAATTTCTTCTGCCATAGCCTATCCATTGTATTCAGATAGATATTTGCAAGAAGTGGTGAAATAGCAATTAACGGCTTGCTGGGCACGCAAAAAAAATAGAGATGGACTCCTCCCATCTCTATTTTATTCAATATTAAATTTAAACACTCGATTCCTATAAAGATATTATCAAATAGTGGCGTAAGAAATGGAGATATAAGCCATATTTTTCTCTTTTCACTATCAATTCCTAATCCATAGTAGTATAATAAGTATACAGAACAAATGTTCTGTTTAGAGGTGGAAAATAAATGAAACCCCATAAAAAGAACATGAAAAAGCAGAAGAAAAAAGAATCGAAAGGTGATATTGTCATTCGGAAATTTCCGCTCCGTTTAACCGGCGAGGAGAGAAACTTAGTCGATACTCTACGTAAGGAAGCAGCAAATTTGTGGAATGACTGCTTAGATCTCCATTGGTGGCTATATGATGCCTATCAGGTTTGGACAAATGCATCTGAAAAAAAGAAATGGTACAATGCCACCACACATAAATTACATTCGCAAACGATTCAAGCGACCATCGAGTTACATGAAGAAACTTGCAAAAGAACAAGGGAGCTACGGGCAAAAGGTGAGAAACAGTGGCGGTACCCTTGGAAATACAAAAAGTTCTTTTCCGTTAAATATAAAAAAAGTGCGATTACATTGAACGGTAAAAAGCTCAAGTTTAGCAATGGAAAACAACAATCCCCCTTAGTAATCCCTCAACCGAAGCACATTGATTTCCATACGATAAAAAGTGCCGAAATCGTTTGGCACAAAAATCAATACTGGATGCATCTAGCAGTGGAAGTACAAAAACAAAAACAGGTTCAAGGTAAAAAGGAAGCCGGCTGCGATTTAGGAATCATCCATGCGGCCGTTTTAAGTAATGGGAAATTCACCTCATTGTAACAGGAAGAGAACTTCGCTCGTTACAGCGCTACAGAAACAAAAGGTTGAAAGAGTTTCAGAAGCTGATTAGCCGGAAGAAGCCAGGTTCGAATAAAAGGCATAAACTCATTTTGCGTAAACCCGTTTTTTAGAAAAACTGGAACGGAGAATGGAGTATCTATTGCATGCTATTTCGAAAATGGTCACGGATTGGTGTGTGGAAAACCAAATTAAAACACTCTATATAGGAACACCGGATGGCGTTCAAAAGAATACGAAAAAGGAAAGGAAAACCCGTAAAGAAATTCGTCAACAATTGTCCAATTGGAGTTTTGGGCAATTAATCGGAAAAATAAAATACAAACTAAAACTTCGAGGAGTCAAAGTCCAACTTGTGGAAGAGTCCTATACTTCCGGCACGTGCCCGTCATGTGGAGAATTCCGCAAACAAAGGAATCGAAACTTCGACTGTCGTTGTGGCGCGGAAGGACATCGGGATGTAATAGGCGCCATGAATATTTTGGACAAGTCTATCAATAAACAGCTAACGAAAAATCGGGAACTACCGAAAAGAGAAGATACAAAGTATCGCCGAGTCCTTTTAGCTCCCATTGTCTCGCACAATGAGGCTCAAAGGGCAGTGGCGTAGTGCCTATGATTGGGCTGCGGTATTGAGTTTTTACTACATGTCGTAATGAACTGGAGAAGTAGTAAGACCTGGAAGCCCCGGCCGAAAGGCGGCTTTGATGAAGGTTTAAAAAAGAATCCCCTGGATTTATCCAGGGGCGAAGTCAACCTTCTAATAATAAAGATGTAGGATCTTCCAACAATTCTTTCACTGCAACAAGAAAGCTAACAGCCTCTTTTCCGTCGACAATTCGATGGTCGTAAGAAAGGGCAATATACATCATCGGGCGGTTTTCCATTCGTTCACGATCAATCGCTACTGGTCTTATTTGGATTTTATGCATACCGAGAATCCCCACTTGCGGGCTATTCAAGATCGGCGTTGACATTAATGAACCGAAAACTCCGCCGTTTGTAATCGTGAATGTTCCACCTTGTAAATCATTTAAAGTAAGGGCATTATCACGAGCTTTTTTACCGAGATTACTGATTTCTTGTTCGATTTCGGCAAAGTTTTTCTGGTTCGCATTGCGTACAACCGGTACGACCAACCCCTCTGGTGCTGCCACGGCAATTCCGATATCATAGAACTTCTTCAAAATCAATTCATCGCCTTGAATTTCAGCATTTAAAAGCGGGAATTGCTTCAAAGCCGAAACCACGGCTTTTGTAAAGAACGACATGAACCCAAGACGAACACCATGTTTTTCGAAAAAGGCATCTTTTCGCTTCGTGCGTAAATCCATAACAGCAGACATATCCACTTCGTTAAATGTGGTTAACATCGCCGCTGTATGCTGGACTTCTACTAAGCGTTTAGCGATGGTTTGACGCCGGCGGGACATTTTCACACGTTCTACTGGTTTGTCAAACTCTTCATCTATTTGTTGTACGACAGGTTTTGGGCTGGTCTTTTCCAACTTTGGTTCTTCTTTAACCGCAGGTGTATGTGTATATGCTTTTACATCCTCTGTTCTAATTCTGCCAAGTGGATCACGGCTGCTTACTTGGTGTAAATCGATTCCCCGTTCTCTTGCCAATTTTCTTGCTGCTGGTGAAGCAATTGGACGTGCGGCTTTCGAAAGTTCTGGCTCAGGTTGGTTGCTTTGTTGATTAAAAGTTTCTTCTGCCGGTCTTTCCGAAGCTGCAGCTGGAACAGTTGGAGTGCCTGGAGTGGCTCCTGCAGCCGTATTCTCTTCGATAATCGCAATTACATCGCCTACTTCGACGATATCGCCCGTCTCTTTTAATAATTTTGAAACTATACCTGAGTATTCGGTATTTAATTCGATATTCACTTTGTCTGTTTCCAGCTCAACAACACTATCTCCTTTGGTCACTTTATCACCAATGTTAATGAGCCATTGTGAAATGGTTCCTTCTGTAATGGATTCTGCCAGTTCTGGTACTTTTATTTCTATCATGTGGTGTATCCTCCTAGGTATGATGGTAAGTCTCCTATTATGCTAGTATTTCAACTATCGTAATTTGTGAGTGATGATGGATAGTTAGAACTAAACTCTCTTTCTTGTTTCTGAGTATCTACTAGACTCTATATAGTTCAAAGCCTGTTGGATAATGCGTTCTTGTTCCTTTTTATGAACGATTGGATCGCCGCCTGCCGTACTTGAACGCTCCTGACGTCCAATGTAACCAACTGTCAGGCTCCCGGAAGCAAGATCAAAAAGAATTGGGGCGATATAGTGCCACGCGCCCATATTTTTCGGTTCTTCCTGTACCCAAATGATTTCCTTCAAGTTTGGGTAACGCTTCATGATCGCTTCTACTTTTTCCTGAGGAAATGGATACAATTGTTCGATTCGAACGATGTGTATCTCTTCTAAGTTTCGATTTTCTTTCGTTGAATCGATTTCTACAGCCAGATCGATGGCCATCTTACCAGTTGTTAATACTAAACGCTTTACCTTGTCTGTCTCTTTTCCGAGCTGAGGCTGTTCCACTACTGTTTGGAAATGGCCTTCGCTTAGCGCAGTACCTGGAGAAGCGACTAACGGGTGACGAAGCAGACTCTTTGGCGTCATAATCACCAATGGCCGAACAAACTCTGTTCCTAAGATGGTTGCTTGACGGCGTAAAATATGAAAATATTGGGCTGCACTAGTCAGGTTGGCAACTGTCCAGTTGTTTTCAGCTGCTAACTGTAAAAAGCGTTCCGGACGGGCACTTGAATGCTCCGGACCTTGGCCTTCATACCCGTGAGGCAACAGGAGAATAAGCCCTGATTTTTGCCCCCATTTCGCTCTTGCGGATGAAACAAATTGATCATAGAGGGGTTGTGCTGTGTTGGCAAAGTCGCCATATTGTGCTTCCCACATGACAAGTGTTTCAGGAGCAAATACATTATATCCATATTCAAAACCTACAACCGCTGCTTCAGACAGCGGACTATTATGAACCGCAAACGAAGCCTGTGCTTGCGGAAGCTGGTGCAGTGGTGAATAGGTATCGTTTGTTTCGGAGTCGTGGAGCACAATGTGCCGCTGCGCAAACGTTCCACGCTCAGAATCTTGGCCGGTTAGACGAATCGGCGTCCCATCTTTTAACATCGACGCAAATGCCAGCACTTCTGCTACCGCCCATTCTACTTTCCCGTTCTCTTCTAGTGCCGAATTACGGCGCTCCAGAATCCGTTTTAACTTTGGATATACATGAAAACCTTCCGGCCATTTCAGCAAATCTTGGTTTAATTCACGAAGGGTACCAAGTGGCACGCTTGTTTCTACTGGCGGAATTCCTTTAGCGATCACCCTCGGAACCTCTACTTCTGCAGGAGGTTCACTCTGCTTCTTTTCAGACACTTTTTCAAACTCAGCTTTCAACATTTCTTGTACGCTGCGATTAATTTCATCCACTTCTTCTAGTTTGAGAATGCCACTATTTTGCAACTGTTTGGAATACACCGCTCTTACCGTTGGATGGTTCGCGATTTTTTTGTAAACCTGTGGCTGGGTGACTGCTGCATCGTCCATTTCATTGTGGCCAAATCGCCGGTACCCAACTAAATCAATCAAAAAGTCCTTTTGGAACCGAGTTCGGTATTGATAAGCCAGACGAACGGCAGCCAGACATGCTTCTGGATCGTCCGCATTTACATGTACAATCGGAATCTCAAATCCTTTTGCTAAGTCACTCGAATATCTCGTTGAACGAGAATCGTGGCTATCTGTCGTAAAGCCGACCATGTTGTTGGCAATGATGTGGATGGTTCCACCTGTTCGATATCCTTTTAACCCGCTTAAATTCAAGGTCTCCGCTACAATCCCCTGGCCCGGAAAGGCTGCATCACCATGGACCAAAATCGCAAACGCCCTCTTAACATCCTGCTTAGGGTAACCAGCATGCTTTCGTTCTTCTTGGGCAGCTCTTGCAAAACCTTCGACTACCGGATCAACAAATTCAAGATGACTCGGATTATTGGCTAAAGTAATACGTGCGCGAACGTTTCCGGGGCCTTCCATGAATCGATTTCGGCCTAAATGGTATTTCACATCTCCAGTCCAGCCCTCACTTATGTCGACCAAATCTTCTGACGGACCCTGTTGTTTGGCAGACGAGTGCTGAAATTCAGAGAACATTTTTCTGTATGGTTTGTTTAACACATGCGCAAGGACACTTAGGCGGCCGCGATGCGCCATTCCAATCACGACATTACGTGCTCCATCCCCGACACCTTCGTGCACGGCTTCATTCAGCATGGGGACAAGCATGTCAACGCCTTCAATGGAAAATCTCTTTTGACCGACAAAGGTTTTATGCAAAAATTGTTCAAATCCTTCAACCTCTGTCAAACTCTGTAACAAGTTCGTTTGTTCTTCTTTAGATAAGGAGCGATGCAAGGAACCTTGCTCCACCATTTGAGTTAACCATGCTCGTTCATCCATATGTTGCACATGGTTAAATTCATAGGCTAGTGTGGAGGTATAAATACGCTTTAAATGGTTGATAGCATCCCATGCGGTTTGAATACCTGCTGGTGCCTCCTCCCAAACAAGGTTGGATGGAATCGCTTTCAGATCTTGCTCACTTACCCCATGTTTTTCTAGATTATATATCTCTGGATTTTGTGAATTCCCTTGTAATGGGTTCATGTTTGCCGCTAAATGACCGTTTGAACGAATATCTTCAAGTAGTTTTACTATTTTAAGTACTTTCTGTATATTTATGGAATTTATGGAATTGACAGATTCATTATTGAGGGGTTCTTCAGTATGACTTGATTCAAAAGACAAAGGGGAGCCCCATTTAATAAAAAGCTCTTTTAATTTTGGATCAATGGTGTCTTCCCCGTTCGTGTACCGCTCATATTGTTCGATTACATAGCCCAGGTTTGGACCATTAAATTTCCTCCATGGATTATGTTCGTTATTTTGTACTCCCATTCCCAATTCCCCCATTGTTGTGTTACTTTATATGCTTTGTTTCGGATTATTTAGTGAAGTAATTATCAATTGCTTTAGAATAAGGATAATGTAATAATTGAAATAAATAAAATGCTAAAAAATTATATTAATCTATAAAAAATATTTATATCAGATAGATGGGTGGAAAAATGGATTATCGTGACTGGGAAATACTAAAGGTGCTTTATCATCAAAAGAATCTAACAAAAACAGCTCGCCTCTTATTTCTTACTCAACCCGCGTTAACGACTCGATTAAAGCATATGCAGGAAGAACTAGGCGTTAAAATCGTAACTCGTGAAAGCAGAGGAGTGCATTTTACCCCACAAGGAGAATATCTTGTTCATTGTGCTGAGGAAGCCCTTGCTCATTATGAAAAGATTAAAGAAAATGTCCAAAATATGAGTCATACCGAAAGTGATAAAGTGGTAGGTACGTTGAAATTGGGGGTATCCAACTTTTTTGCCAATTATGCACTTCCTTATGTTTTGAAACTATTTAAAATGCAATATCCTCATGTGGAATTCAAGGTAACTACAGGATGGAGCAGAGACGTAACGCAGCTTATACACAATAAGGATGTTCATATCAGCTTTGTTCGGGGAGATTATGGATGGCGAGGGTTATCGAAACAACAATTATTTGAGGAAAAGATTTGCATTGCTTCTATGAATGAAATTGATATTATGGATCTCCCTAGTCTTCCGA
The DNA here is from genome assembly GCF_018613105.1 of Bacillus sp. ISL-77. Lineage (NCBI taxonomy): Bacteria > Bacillati > Bacillota > Bacilli > Caryophanales > Bacillaceae > Bacillus > Bacillus sp. ISL-77. Next base: position 8,567 of record NZ_JAGGQY010000081.1, on the reverse strand, counting down.
GAATTGAATATAGAGGGGATTATTTATTAAAATCAATCATTGATCATTGGTGGGGTGAAAATTATTCGCAAGCGCCCTTTATTAGTATAGAAGTTGACCAAGTTGATACTTGTAAGGAAATGGTTATAAATGGTTTAGGCTATGGCATCCTGTCCAGCAGGGTACTTACCGGTATAGAAGATTTACATAAAATCCACCTACTTGATCAAGAAGGAAATCCTATATTGCGAAGAACGTGGATGTATTATCATAAGGAATCTCTGGAATGGAATGTTGTTAAGGCATTTGTACGCTTTATTGAAAACTTTGATTGGAAGGACAATTGAATTTAACAAGCTCTGTGGAGAATTTATTGAGCAAACAGGTTCCTAAATGTCAATATCGCTGACAATGCAAAAAAGAATATATCGAACAAAAAAACCAGCCGGAGACGCTTCCTGGCTGATTTTTGTTTCGTAACTATATTAAAATATATAATATTTTCAAACTTTCAAGGGAAGATTCCTGTTTAGATTAGATCCTTGACATCCTGACTGCCATGTATTGTCTGCCAGGGAGCTCGATTCGGAATTTTCCTTCATAGATTTCTTCCAATTCGTTAATTGTCATATTCCACGTATCAATTACTTCTACTTTATACTTCGTCCCTGGCTTCATCCGATATTCTCTGAAGCGAGGCTGGTTAAAGCCGTAATAGAAAAGATAATATTCGTCCGGTATTCCTGCCGCAGGTGCATCCCATGACATTTGCAAAGGATTCAATCCATCTTTTGGACCTTCTTCCATGATGCCCCTTAAGAAGGCAATACGATCGGGACTGCTTCCATGCAGTTTGCCGCCTTTAGACCACCATAAAACCTCATCTGGACGCAGGTATGTTTCACCATGCCCAACATATCCTCCTCTTAAGGCACCTTCCCAGAATCGGCGTGTCATTTCTTCACCAGGAATGTTGCCCCAGCCTTGATCAATGTCTCCTTCATATGCACATTCGTCTATAACAATTGGCTTATTCCATTGTTTCCGCCATTCATCAGTGCTTTCTGCCGTCTTGTATACATCAATGCGTTGAACGCTGCAATGAGTAATCCATGGTCGGTTGTAATCATAAAATTGTAAACAGTTGTGGATAGAGATCAAATGATTATAAGGGTCATTTTCCGTAATAATTTTTGCAAAACGTTCCCAATCATCTATTTCCTTAGACCACATTAAATCGTACTCATTGGCCAAAGACCACCAAACATGTCGATAGGCGGAAAGACGGGCAACGATGTATCGCAAATACCGATCGTCAGCGCCCTTTATCATATCCGCAAATCCCCATCGATCATATGGGTGGAACAAAATCAAATCTGCTTCGATACCAAGTTTTCCGAGATCGATAATTCTTTGTTCCAAATGTTGAAAGAACAATGGATTGAATCGAGTATTATCCCAACCTTCCTCAATCGATCCCTCATACGGGTAAAAGGGAGGTTCGTTGGTATTGAAAGAATACGATTTAGGAAAAACACACATACGCATTTTGTTGAAAGGAGATGTTTCAAGCGTTTCCAGTGTTTGCTTAATCAAACTTTCCTCCTGATGGACCCATGCATAACAAGTCGTACCGACCGGAATATACCTTGTTCCGTCCTCATGAGCAAAATGAAATGTATTTTGTACACGAACCGGACCATGATTCCCTTCCAATGCTTCCTTACAGACAAATTGACCTTCAATGCTATCAAGTGATCTGGCGGAGCTTTTCGTCCGGAATGCCCAGCTTCCTTCAGTGTCAGGCATAAATCTAATCCGGTAAACGCCTTCTCCGTCATAGAAACCTAGTGTTTCCAGTGTTCTATCTTCAAAACTAAATTCAGCACTCAGAGCTACGTCGACAAACGGATTTCCGTGATCAGGGCCCTGCAATTTCAACTCGAATACGCCCCACTTGTCGACATGATCAGGCAGTGTAATCGCCGCCGATCCTCTAACCACCGATTCATCTTCATAATCAGTAGCCGGTGTAATCTCACCGCTGTCCTCCGACTCCTCCGAGACCTTTGCCAAATCCTGCTGCAGTGCTGTTACAATTTCCGACGTCAGTGTTAATTCTGGAATATACGAAGCAAGCTGTGGTAAATCAGCTAACCTAATAAATGTACCTAGACTTGGATCAAGCATTAAATCAAAAAGTTGCGGTATATGTTTTTCCAATATGCCCCTAGCTTCTTTATTAGACAAAACATTACCTAGTTTCGTTTTTTCTGTAAATTCCAAATTGATAACCTCCAGCCGGTAGAATTATTTAATATATTAAAACACCATTTACTGACTGCTTCCACCCTTGATAATACTTATCCCTTACATCACTTGTCATCAAAGAGTGATACATTTCATGTTCTTGATTAAGTTTATTTATTTCTTCTGTGGATTTCCAAATTCCGACTCCTAAACCCGCTAAATAAACAGAGCCCATTGAAGATAATTCAGTTATTTCTGAAGCAATAACATCGCTATCCAACATATCTGCTTGATATTGCATTAAGAAGCGGTTGCTTGTTGCGCCTCCATCCACTTTTACACTTTTTATTTGAATATTGGATTCTGATTGCATCAGTTCAATAATATCCTTAACCTGATAAGCGATACTTTCTAATGCTGCACGCACGATATGTTGTTTTCCGGTATTGCGGCTCATTCCCATAATTGCGGCACGAGTGTACGGTTTCCAGTAAGGAGCTCCTAAGCCTACAAAAGCTGGTACAAGATAGACACCCTGATTATCTGATATAGAACTTGCCAACTGCTCAGCCTCATCAATTTCATCAATCAATTCGAGCTGCTCCTTCAGCCATTTAATCGTATCACCGGTACTATTAATAATCCCTTCCAGTGCATAACTTACTTTCCCATTCATTCCCCATGCAATGGAAGTGACTAAACCATTGGTACCATCCACCATTCCATCAGTTTGCATCAGTACGGAAGTGCCTGTACCATATGTCGCTTTGGCCATTCCCGGCTCAAAACATTTCTGCCCAAATAAAGCACCTTGTGAATCTCCAATTACACCTGAGATTGGAAGTTGTGTGAACGGAAGAGTTGCATCCTCGGTAACACCAAATAGTTCATTGGAATCTTTTACTTCAGGAAGCATTTCTCTAGGGATACAAAAAAGTTCCAACAACTCTTCATCCCACTGAAGGGTATGAATATTAAATAAAAGAGTTCTGCTTGCATTCGTATAATCGGTTGCATGGACCTTCCCACCTGTTAATTTCCAGATGAGCCAGCTATCAATCGTTCCAAGTAGGAGCTCGCCTTCTCTTGCTCTGTCTTTGACGCCATCTACATGATCCATAATCCATTTTACCTTAGATGCAGAAAAATATGGATCTGCCTTTAACCCGGTTTTTGATTGTATAAGATGTTCATATCCCTGCTCTTTAAGCTCTTGGCAATTGTCAGAAGTTCTTCGACATTGCCAAACGATAGCATTATAAACTGGGATTCCTGTTTCTTTATCCCAAACGACTATCGTTTCTCGTTGATTTGTAATCGCTAAAACAGCTAAATTATCTTGTGAGACGGCAGATGTTTGAACCATCTCTTCCAACAGTGTTTTAACATTTTCATAGATTTCAACCGGATCATGCTCTACCCATCCTGGGTGTGGATAGTATTGTGTATGACTTACAGAACATTTATGAATTATTTGTCCTCTCGTATTAACGAGCAATACTTTTGTTCCCGATGTACTTTGATCAATCGAAAGAATATATTTCTCGTTTGTCATAGGAACACCTCATCCATTATTCACCATCTGCATGGCAATCTTGGTAACATTGCTTACACTTAATCCATAGTGTTCAAACACTTCAGCTGTTTTTCCTGCAACCGCCGGTTCGTCTGGCAGACCAAGAATCTTGAGCGGTATCGGGTGGCTTTGTGAAACAACCTCAGCTACCGCTGAACCTAAACCGCCATAAATGCTATGCTCTTCGATGGTGATAATTCTTCCTGTTTCCTGAGCAGCCCTTAGAATCGCTTCCTTATCTAATGGTTTAATCGTATGCATATTGATAACCCGGCAATCGATTCCTTCCTGTTGAAGGGCTTCTGCGGAATCTAATGCAATTCTGACCGTCTCGCCAGTTGCAATAATGGTTATATCTGTTCCTTCTTTCATCGTCACTGCTTTACCAATTTGAAACTCATAGTCTTCAGATACATATGAATCTTCAACTGGATTGCGACCAATTCGAAGATATACCGGTCTATCATATTCAACTAATGCTTTAATCATTTTTTTCGCCTCATGACGATCCGCTGGCATCATTACATCTAGACCTGGAATGGCACGGGTCACAGCGAGATCCTGCAGAGAATGGTGAGACATGCCTAGTGCACCGTAACTAACGCCGCCGCTAATGCCGATTAGTTTCACATTTGTATTGGAATACGCAACATCTACTTTGATTTGTTCAATACTTCTCATGCTTAAAAAACAAGCAGGTGATGCAACAAATGGTTTTTTACCAGAAGCCGCCAAGCCCGATGCAATCCCAACGAGATTTTGTTCTGCAATTCCGACCTCTACAATTTGATCCGGTAATTCTTTCCCAAAATTCAGAAGAGAAGCTGATCCTCTGGAATCACTGGTTAAGACTAAAATATCTCTATTTTCTTTCGCTAATTCTTCTAAAACATCACTGATAGCTTGACGATTAGCGATCTTATTTCCTTTTACACTTTTTAAAGCCGCTTTAGTCATTGTAGCACCTCCAGTTGCTTTGAAAGTTCTTCCATTGCTAATTCATATTCTTCTTTATTAGGTACGTAATGATGCCATTTTGCTACATTTTCAGCAAATGAAATTCCCTTGCCTTTGACTGTATTGGCAACAATCATCGTTGGTTTTCCGCTCACTCTAGGCGTATTGCTCAAAACTTCTACTAACTGTTCGATATCATTTCCATCAACTTGTACGACTTCCCAGCCAAACGATCTCCATTTATCCCCTAACGGTTCAAGGGACATAACATCCTCGGTACTTCCTGTTATTTGCAATCTATTGCGATCAATAATAGCGACTAAATTATCCAGCTTGTACTGAGAAGCGGCCATAGCCCCTTCCCAAACTGACCCTTCTGCCTGCTCGCCGTCCCCCATTAAGGTATAGACTCGATACGATTTTTCATCCATTTTGGCAGCCAAGGCCATACCAACTGAGATTGGCAACCCATGTCCCAACGCACCTGTATTCATTTCTACACCAGGCACTTTATTGTTTGGGTGACCTATTAATCTTGTATTAAATTGGGAGAATGTTTTTAATTCCTCTTTCGGAAAAAATCCCTTATCTGCTAATATCGCCCAGTACGATTCAACGGCATGCCCTTTACTCTGTATATATCGATCACGATCTTCCCATTTAGAATTCTTTGGATCCACATTCATAATATGATAGTAAAGAACCGTTAAGATATCGGTATTGGAAAGCGAACCACCTGTATGACCGGTACCCGACTCATAAATCATTTTTAGCAGTTCCATTCGAATTTCTGTTGCTTTACGTTTTAGAAACTCAATTTTAGTCATCCTTTTTACCCCCCAGCTTTATTTATTAAGGTCGCTCCCACGAAGCCATGCTCTAATTTCACTTTCAGTTGGATCTACCGGATCAGGAGTCAACCCAGGAATATATTCACATGCCTCAAACAGGACCGGGATTACGTTCGCATGAACACCTACTGAGTGGTGAATATATGGACCTTTCACTAACTTTTCTTCCCATAATGGCCAATCATTTACTTCCACCCAAACGTATGAACCTCTGGTGAATGGCCCTTCAATGCCCTTTGCTCTTCCAAGGAATATAGAATATTCACCATGATCTCCGTCAAAACGTGCAAGTGTCATTTCTCCACCCTTTATTTCTCCTTCATGAGTTCCAGGAGAATGATCATCAAATAAGAAATGTTTGTTTAGCTTTGGCTTTTCTTCTACACTTAACGATACAGGGAAATTTCCGCAGTGGAATAATAACTCGCCATTTGGATTTTCAGGATGACGTACGGTAATATCTGCGAAAAACGTTGGTTTCGTATTTAATGTAGCTGCTTGAACCATAATGGAAGTTATCGCACCATGTATATCTGTTTCACAGGTTACTGGAATTTGTTCGTCTGTCAAAATCGCATTTGCCAAACATGGCATAATGCCAATAATATCTTGTAAGGTTGACCAGCATTGAATCGCAATCGCTGTACTTCCTGTATCTGCAGCCATTTGTTTCATCGCTACTTTTAATGAAGCGATTCGCCGGACATCCTGTTCTGTTACTCCACTCCAATCAAGCTTTTCCTTGATATAGCCAATTGCTTCATCTAATTCTGGGCTATCAGACTTTTCTATCTTCAATGTTCCTTTTTTCAACTCTTCGAGAGTGATCGGATGAATTTGTATTCCAAACGTCTCTAACAATTCACCCTCATTGCAGATAACAGACCAAAAGTCAGAGGGCCTAGTGGATATCTGCAAGATTCGTAGATTAGTAAATTGCTTTACAACATTGGCTGCACCAATAAAATTCTTAAACCCGCGTTCAAAAACAGGGCTATCCACACTGCAATTCGTAATATATGTAAACTTAACATTAAATCTTCTTAGCACTTTACCTGTTGCAAAAATTCCGCATTGTGAATCACGAAGACGCATCCCATCTTCCAGTGGAGCCTCATCCCTTGGACCCCAAAGTAAAACAGGTTTGCCAATTGCTTTTGCTACTCGTGCAACAATATCCTCTGTTCCAAAGTTACAGTGTGGGAAGAATACAGCATCCACCTCTGCATCTCTAAATCGTTTAATAATGGCCGGTTCATCTAAACGTTCATGCAACAACCCTTCTTCATTAATCCCTTCCAAATCAACAATTTCCATTTCCAATCCAAAGCTCTCAATTTTCTCTCTAATTAATTGTTTAAACTTTAATGCATCCTCTTTACTAAATACAAATCTTCGAGTGGGTGCGAATCCAAGCTTAATCTTTTCCATTTTCTATGCCTCCTATGTAATTCCAACAACTAAATTTATTTAGTTACATATCATCTTCTTGAACCTATAATATCAACTATTAAATTATCAGTCAATTAATTTAATAAATTTATTTAGTAATTTATAGAATATAATAAACATTTTTATTTTGGTGTTTTTATTTAGTTTCCTTTCTAAAGATTGATAAAAAGGATTTATATCATAAGTATTTGTTTTTTCTCCGATTTGAATGAACTAAACAATAACTAAACTAACTATTTTATGCTATAATTTAATAAAATAAGTTTATATAAATATCGAGTACTATTTATCACGTGGGTAGGTGTTATATTTTATGAAAATAGATGATATTGCTAAATTAGCCAATGTCTCAAAATCTGCTGTCTCTCTGGCGTTAAATGGGAAAAATGGGGTAAGTCAAAAAACACGCGAGAAAGTCCTAAGAATCGCTCAAGAACATGGATACATTCCGCGCCCCATTATTAAAGCTGATCAATATTTTCAGCCAAACACAAAATTATTGAGGTTTATTGCTTGCACAAATGTAGGTATAGTAACAGAGCAATATGAATCGCTCCCTTTTTTTATGGAGTTAATTCATAATCTTGACAAACATATCGGCTCAAGTGGTTATTCTCTTACGGTTTCATCTATCAGCATAGAAAGCCTTCAAGAGGAAGTATCGAGGCTCGAACAAGAACAAAAATCGGCAGGTATATTATTGTTAGGTACCAACTTAACGCCAGAGCAAATTAATATAGTCGCAAACATACAACCGAATATAGTTGTCCTGGATACTTGTTTTGAAACGTTAAACGTAAACTTTGTCGTGATGAACAACGTATATGGTGCATACCAGGCAGGACAATATTTAAATGAGTTAGGACACGAACAAATTGGTTATGTAGGATCAAATACTAGAATGTATAATTTTGACATGAGAAAAAAAGGATTTTTACAGGCACTCACTGAACACGGATTAAAAATTGCCGAAAATAATTACTTTTCATTATCCCCAACAGTGATTTCATCCCAGGATGCTTTTAAAGAAAAAATCAAAAAACGGATGGATCAATTACCGACGGCCTTATTTTGTGAAGCGGATTATATGGCCATTAGCGTAATAAAATCGCTGACTGAATTAGGAATAAAAGTTCCAGAAGACATTTCTGTTATCGGCTTTGATAACATCTTTGAATCACAAGTAATTACTCCTGAATTAACGACAATACATGTGAAAAAGGACAAGATTGCATTATTATCAGTTGAAAAACTAATTAGACAAATTGAAAATAATGACTCTGATAAAATAAAATTGTTTGTTGATACAGAACTCATTGAAAGGAATTCATGTACAGTAAACAAAGAGACAACCTAGGAAGGAATAAATCAAAATTTGGTTTTAATACATCCGCTATTCGGAACTTTACAGACTACGATTGGTGAATTTTGAACCCCGGTTGGTTACCATAGCAAAATAAAACCCACGGTAAGTCATATTGAGGCCACTGAAAAAGTACCTT
>NZ_JAGGQY010000080.1:0-25151 GCF_018613105.1 Bacillus sp. ISL-77 | reverse complement strand
TCATCCGAATATGTAATAGCTAAACTACTTACGCGCTGCACATTTTGATTTTTTAGAAGTATTTTTATTTCTTTATCTGAAAATGTTATTTTGCTCATAGCGGTCCCCTAATCCCCATATCTTTAAGATTCAAGTATATAAAAAAATACCTATAGATAAAACACTCTTTTTTAAGTGTCCTATCTATAGGTACCATATTAAATCGCACTTCTCTCTTTTTTTATGGATCCAGTCTGAATGCAGGTCTCATTCGGACAAGTAAAGGAGAAAAAAGTTTGAGTCTGTCCGAATGCATCAGATTTAGATGAGTTTATTAACTTAATAGAATGAACTGTATCTTAGGTATTGAAAATAGGAAAAATCCAGTAGCACATAGCTGACGGATCTCAGTTTAGGTAATAAAATAAATGTCTTACTACATTTTTATAGATGTTATAAAAATGTAGGAGAGTTTCTTAAGAAAAAACAAAATGCCCTGCTTTTTCTGTGCAGGGCATTTCGTTATCTTACAATGAGGTCCCTCTATAAATCTTGCTTTTTCGTTTATAGCTCAATTTATTTTTATTAATGATAAATTTAGGAAGAAGCACTTTAGAATAAGATAAAGTCCCGAATACACCCACCGTTGGATCCGAGAAAAGATTGGTTAAAAGGATATACAAAAAATAATATGTATAAATTACTGTAAAAATTTTTTTACAATATGTACATTCTTATCATTACTTAATTATAAAGTTTATAGTGCTGAAAGTTAAAGAATAATAGGATTTAACAGCAAAAATCAGACAAAATAAAAAAAGAAAGATAAGTTGGCACAAAATTTGCATAATAAAAAATCATAAGAAAAATGTCTCTTTTTGGCCGATGATACTAGGAAGCGCTTACAAGGAGAGAATCAAAGGAGGGATTTTATTTTTAGTTAAAATAGATTTAGGGCAGTACAGCTAACAATATTAAAAAAGGGGATGGTATGTTGTGAACAACAAGGGGAAGATTTTTTATGGTTGGTGGATTGTAGTAGCAACTTTTTTGATTATGATGTTAATTTATGCTCCGATTGCTAACTTAGTTTCACTATTTACTCTGCCTGTTACCAATGAACTCGGATTCGAAAGGTCCCAGTTTATGACGTATTATACGATTATGGCTTTAGCTGCAATGGTTGTAGGCCCTATAGCAGGTAAACTAATGAAAAAGATGGACATTAGGATATATTTAACATTATTTATCTTAATAGGAGCTAGTGCATTTGTTGGCTTTTCATTTTCAACAAAACTAATTCATTTTTATTTATTTGCAGTACTTATGGGTGCATCCCTATCAGGTGGAGCAATGATCCCAACATCCGTTCTTATCACAAATTGGTTTAATAATAAACGTGGATTATGTTTGGGTATAGCGTTATCAGGGACTGGTTTCGGCGGTGTCATCCTGAGTCCTTTAGTTAACTGGCTCATTACAGCCTACGGATGGAGATCAGCCTATCTTGTTCTAGGGATTTTAATAGGTATAGTATTAGTCCCATTTGCAGTATTTGTAATTAGATTAAGTCCAACTGATAAAGGTTTAATGCCATTAGGTGAGGCAAAAACTTTACATCCTACGAAAAAGAATGTATTAACAGGTACAACTCAAGGACAAGCACTTAAGTCAGTGTCATTTTGGACTCTTTGTTTAGCCGTCTTAGTAGGTGGCATTGTGGTTAATAGTATGCTGATCAATCTTGCCCCATATTTAGCAGATATAGGTGCCACAGCCAAAACAGCGGTATTGCTATTATCAATAGGTTCGGCAATGGTGATCATCGGAAAGCTGCTGGTCGGGCGCTTATTTGACAAGTTAGGATTATTCACCACCTTACTTATTATTTCTACAGGAAGTTTGGTAAGTTTTATATTCCTGATGAAAGGGAACATTCTATTACCTGCCATTCTTTATACCGTTTTTTCAGGTATAGGTGCAACGGCTGTAACTGTTTCACCTGCTTATCTTACTGGAGCGCTTTTTGGTGAGCTAGAATTTGGTGCAAAATATGGGGTAGTATCAATATTTATATCATTAGGTGCAGCGATCACTCCGATCGTATCAGGTGCGATATTTAATATGAACCATTCCTATGAATTATTACTATATGTTTTAATTGTGCTTTCTGTTGTTCAATTCGGATTGTTCTTCGTTTCCATTAAATTGAAGCCTAAATTTTCTAAAAATTCATTGGATGAAGATGTAGCATAATTTAAAAAATGGAAAGGGGTATTTTTATGAATAAGACGATAAACATGGCTAACACTTTATCAAGCGCAGTTGAGATCAAGGATGAACTAATCAAACACCGGAGACATCTTCACGAAAATCCTGAACTTGGATTTGACTTACCAAATACAGTCGCATACGTGAAAGAAACATTAAAAGGTATGGGGCTCGAGCCCAAAAAGGTCGGGAAAGCAGGATTAGTTGTAACTATTGGCAAGGGAAATGGAAAAACTCTTTTGTTAAGAGGAGACATGGATGCTTTACCTATAAAGGAAAATACCGATTTGCCGTTTAAATCGACGAATGAATTTATGCATGCTTGTGGTCATGATATCCATACGACATTCATGCTCGGTACAGCAAAGTTATTAAAGGAAAGAGAAAATGAAATCAACGGAACGGTCAAAATCATGTTTCAACCAGCTGAGGAAATTGGCGCTGGAGCGAAGGATATGGTGGCCAATGGGTTAATGGAAAATCCAAAAGTAGATGCAGCACTTGCCCTTCATGTTGATCCAGGCTTGGAAGTGGGGAAATTCGGATATAAACCAGGCATTGCTGCTTCATCATTAGATGGCTTTTTCCTAAAAGTACAAGGAAAAGGCGGACATAGTTCTGAACCTCAAAAAGCCATTGATCCATTGATGATTATCAACGCAATCTACAGCCAATTAAATACGTTAGTGGGTAAAGAAATAGATCCAAGTGAAAGAGCCGTTCTTGTTGTTGGGAAGATGGGTGGCGGTACGGCTGCAAATATTATTCCTGATTCCGCACATCTCGATGCAACCTTACGTACGTTAAATCCTGTAGTTAGGGACCATCTATTTAAGAGAATCCCAGAAATCATTGATGGAACGGTGAAAATGATGCGTGGTACCTATCAGCTTGAAACCCTATCAACACCTTCGTTATATAATCATGCAGAATTATGCGAACAAATGTCACCATATATAAAAGAAGTTATTGGTGAAAATAACCTCGAAGTTAACAATGAACCATTATCCGGTACAGAAGATTTTTCCTATATTAGTAATCTTGTTCCTACGATGTTTATGTGGGCGGGTGCCAACGGATTAGGAGATCGCAATTATCCCCTTCATAATCCGAATGTCGTCTTAGACGAAGGCGTTATACCATGGGGAGTAGCTGTCGCTGTGCATACGGCAATAAATTGGATCAATAATTAAACAACCTATAAAAAAGGTAGGTGGTAAAAATTTTTTTACTCCTTAACAAAAAAATTTTACATTAAAAATGATTGCTGGAATTTCTCTAGTAATATATTAGAACAGCCAGGGATTACCTTTTATTAGAGGAGGCAATGAAATTGGAAAAGAAAAATCTTGAATTGGCGATTCAGCTTCGTCATGAGCTCCATGCTCATCCAGAATTATCAAATCATGAAGTTTGGACGAAACAGCATTTGATTAATTTTCTTAAAGCAAACACAAATCTTGAGATCGTTGATAGAGGCCTTTGGTTTTATGCCATCTATCGTTCCAAAGTGGGAAGAAGAAACGTCGCATTCCGCGCGGACTTCGATGCTCTTCCAATAGACGAAGTGATTGATCTGCCATACGGTTCCCAATATCCTGGAGTTTCTCATAAATGTGGACATGATGGACATGCTGCAACCCTTTGCGGTTTTGCTCTGGAAATTGACCAGAAGGGTTGTGACAATAATGTCTTCTTCCTGTTTCAGCACGCTGAGGAAACAGGTGATGGTGCTGCACAGTGTTCTGTTTTCATAAAGGAAAATAGCATTGATGAGATCTTTGCTTGGCATAGTATGAGTGGTCTTAAATACAATACCGTATATGTCATCGATGGAACAGCGCATTGCGCTTCCAAGGGTATGACCATCTATATGGAAGGTGTTCCTTCTCACGCCAGTGAACCGGAGAAGGGAATAAATCCAGCCTTTGCAATTGCGAAAGTAATTGATGCCATTCCTGGATTCATTGATCCTGCAAACAATAGGGGGTTAGTTCTCTGTACAGTTGTTCAGGTAGACATTGGTGCAAAAGCATTCGGTGTCAATGCCAGCAGGGGTGCTCTTCGAATGACCATTCGTGCACTTTACGAGGATGAACTGGACAGACTTCAGAAGAATCTAGAGGGTTTTGCGAAGACTGAAGCTGAGAAGTATGGATTGAAAGTGAGCTTCGAATATCAGGATGAATTCCCGGAAACTTCTAATCACAAAGAAAGCTCTAACAAGATTCGTCAGGTCTGCAAACAAAATGGGCATCAGATGTTGGAGTTATCTGAAGCATTCCGCGGTTCCGAAGATTTCGGTCACTACACGAAACTCACAAAAGGTGCCTACACCTATATTGGAAACGGTGAAGATTATCCGAACCTGCACAGTTACGAATTTGACTTCAGGGACAATCTCATTGAAACAGCTGTGGAACTGTTCAAGGGACTAGCTGTATTATAAGATGACATTTGGTGCCTGACCCCCGTTACGTAGTGTATTTGAAAAGTAGCAATAGAAAACAATAAAACACTGCATTAGAAGATTCATTCTAATGCAGTGTTTTTCTTTACTCCGCCATACGGTTTTGCCAAATTAATTTGAAATAGTGTTGATATTAAAGGTAAATTTCATCGTTCAGTTAGAAATTCTACCAGAAACAGTTAAGAAAGTACTTGAGCTTTGTCAGCAACAAAATGTTCCTGTTCGATGCTGGCGCTGGATTTAACGGTGCACAAAAAGGCATGCCGTCATTTGATGATGTGAAAAAACGATTAAGTCATTGAACCATGATCCATATTTTGGTTCGTGGTGTTATGGCTCGATCACGTTAAACTCTAGTGATGAACTAGAGTTTATTTCCAATGGAGTTAGTAATTAAATATTTAGTTATCAAAAGGTATGTTGAAATATTTAAATAAAAAACGAATTATTGCAGATAATTTATATATATGGAAGGAGGGGGACAATGGAAAAGAACAATAATGATAAAAATCTTACAAACAAGAATCAAGAAGAAAGCTTGGAAATTAGTTCTACAGGTTATGGATATGAGTCTGTTACAACAGAAACAGGAGCGGAACAAACAAAAAAACAAGCAAAAGGGACGAGCCAATCTTGTGGAGGTTTGTAATTTCTCCCATTTGATTATGAATCTTTCTTTTTTATTCTTCAAGAGTCCATACTAGAAACGATATAATAAAAAATGGTTATTAATAACAAACATTATAAAAGAGGGAGTTTCCAATTAACTTGGTAACTCCCTCTTTTATATAAAAATAGTTTTCGCCAAAATGAATCGCCATAGCACCATTCATGAAAAATCAAATGATTTGTGGATTTCATCACAGTTATCAACAGCTAGAGTAACAGCTTTTCATTTTACTCTATTGTAATGGAAGCCTCACTTGTTGTGCCCGGCTGGCGACGTACCGTAATGGAATCAGTCAGCGTGGCCTTGTCAGAAGAGTTACCGACTTTCACCTCGTACGTACCTTCAAGAGTTTTCCACGCGTCAGCATCGGCATCCCAAATGGACAATGGGTGGTTAGACGCTGACGGGTCGATGGTAATTGTGACATGCTTCTTCTCACCTGGTTCTAGCCAGATTTTCTCAAAACCAACTAAGCGTTTAGGTGGCTGGTTCGCATTTTCAGGCAGACCTAAGTAGACCTGAGGCACTTCAGCGCCGGCAACGTCTCCGGCGTTCTTCACGAAGAACGCAACCTTAATAGGCTTGGTACCATCAGTGGTCTCCGGTGTGACAACGAGCTTAGAAATCTCGAAGTTGGTGTAGGACAAACCATGACCAAATGCAAAAAGAGGTTTGATACCTTTGGAGTCGTACCAGCGGTAACCCATTTCTAGACCCTCCGAATAGTACACTTGCGGAATCTCCCTGCCAGTACTATCTAACACTCCTTGATTAACTCCAGGGTAGCGGTCGGCGGTGCTAGTTGGCGTGTCCGCTTTTGCTACTGGATAGGTTACCGGAAGCTTACCGGATGGGTTTACGAGACCGAATAACAAATGGGCAACAACATTGCCGTCCTTCTGGCCTGGATTCCATGCTTCAAGTATTGCTGGAACCTCGTTAACCCAAGGCATGAGAACGGGATCGCCATCTTTGAGCACGAGTGCGGTTTTCTTGTTTGCTGCGGTAACGGCTGTTATCAATACGTCCTGGTTGTCAGGTAGAGACAGACTTGGGCGATCTCGACCCTCAGAGGTTAAGACACCAGCCATAAGGATGACAACGTCGGCATCCTTCGCTGCAGCAACAGCCGCGTCGAGGTTGCTATTGTCATTAGCAACAGTCACTTTGGTAATGGTTGCATCTGAACCTAGTTTTGTTAAAGTGTTCTGCAAACCCTGAAGCGGTGAAACCGTGTAAAGCGGACTTACCCGTGAGCTGCCTCCACCACCGGCGACGGCTGCGTCGACGTATGTCGTCTTGCCAATTAAGGCGATTGAATGTACGGAAGAGTTTAGTGGCAACAGGTTACCCTCGTTCTTTAGCAAGACGGCTGTCTGCTCGGCAATTTCGCGGGATTTAGAACCGTTGGTCTCAGCGTCGATGGTACCTCGAACGATGGGACGGTCGAATATGCCATATTTGAACATTTGTACGTATCGACGATTAAGTGCTTGGTCGATTGTTTCCATCGTTAGGCTCTTGTTGTCAAGTGCAGCCTTGATGTCTACGTTTGTGAAGAACCTGGCGTTTTGCATTTCTAAATCCAAGCCGGCGTTTAACGCAGGTGCAGTTGAATGTGTAGCGCCAAAGTCAGACTGGACGTAGCCCTTAAAGCCCCACTGATCACGTAGGACCGTGTTCAGCAAATACTCATTTTCGCATGAGTAGATACCAGCCACCCGGTTGTACGAGCACATGATTGAGCCAACGTTGCCATCTTTGACTGACATCTCAAACGGCAACAGGTAGAGTTCGTGAAGTACATTCTCGGCGATGTTTACGTTAACAGTTCCTCGGTTCTGTTCCTGATCATTAAGTACGTAATGCTTCGACATCGCGATGATGTCGTTGTCTTGAATTCCCTGAATTTCTTTCGAAGCTAGAACACCTGCGAGGTAAGGGTCCTCACCCATGTACTCGAAATTACGACCGTTCTCGCCCAAACGTGCGAGATTGATACCTGGTGCTTCGAGCTCGTGCAGGCCTAGCGTGCGCGCCTCTCCGCCCATCAAGTTACCAAAGTCATATGCGAGGCTAGGATCGAAACTGGCCGCAAGTCCAAGCGCAACTGGCAGAGCAGTGGCCTTATCCTGCGGGCTGCAATCACCGCCGCCAAGACCGACGGGACCATTCGTGATCCGGAACGTCGGGATCTCTAGCTCAGGAATGCCGGGGATGTGCCGACTAGGGCTACCACATTGCGGAAGCTCAGGAATTACTCCGCGAGCCCCGGCAAGCTGTTGGATCTTCTGGTCCAGTGTCATTGCGTCGAGTAGAAGTTCCGAACGTGCCTCAGGAGCAAGTGACGTATCCATCCAGGGTAACAGTGACGAGGCATCTGACGGAACAGCATTGGTAGACTGGCTCGGTGACGCGGCGAATGCCCCGCCGACAATGGATACGGTAGCAATACTTGATACAAGTGAAGACCAAATAAGTTTTCTTAAACTTTTAGCTGATTTAGACATTTTATACCTCCTTTTATTTGAACTTATCGAACTTACCGTACGCCTCCTCATCCCTATGTGTAAGCGTTAACATTCCGAGACAACTTAATTATACGGAATATTCTAATTTTTTAACTTGTGAAATTTTTAGACTTTTTTGTAATTTTTTTATCATCTTAATCTGTAATGGTTAACGATTTCATAAGGTTATTGCCGACCAAAAATAAGTCGAGGTTTGACGTAGGGCTTTCACTACAAAGGTTTTTATAAAAAGTTTAGTAAATGCTAGACTTGGGAAACGAACATACTGGGGGTCAGGCACTTTGCAGCACCGTCCTTGTGCTTACATGGTTTGACAAAAGCGCAATTTAGCAATAGTATCACTATTAATTCGAACTTTTTTACAGGGGAGATAAAGATGAAAATTTATGTGGATGCAGATGCTTGTCCGGTAAAAGATATTATTATTTCTGAAGGAAGAAATGCAGAAATTCCTGTTGTCCTTGTTACGAGCTTTTCTCATTATTCTAATGCGGAACAACCTTCAGGAGTGGAAATCATTTATGTTGATTCAGGAGCAGATGCTGCTGATTATCGGATTATGAAGTTAGCTGAATCAGGAGATATTATTGTTACGCAAGATTACGGACTTGCATCGCTAGGTTTAGCAAAAGGATGTACAGTCCTTCACCATAAAGGGTTTAGCTATACAAATGAAAACATTGACGAATTATTACAAACACGGTATTTAAGTGCAATGGCTCGAAAAAGCGGTAAGCGAACAAAGGGACCCAAGCCTTTTACAGCAGAAGATCGGGAGCAATTTAGGAGGCTTTTTAAACAAGTTATTTTTAATTAGAGTGTTGACTCAGCCAACACTCTTCTATTCATTATTAGACAGAGACGTCATCTTGATGAAATGACTTGATGAATTTATCACGTATACTTACTTACAGAAACTCAAATTTAGATACTTCATAGAGGAGCGTATTTTTTTAATGAATCAGGAATTTCTTTCTATTATTATTATCATTGCCCTTGGGTATCTATTAAAACGTTTAAATATTTTACAAGAAAAAGATGGAGTAGTCATTTCAAAAATTATTTTTAAAATTACCCTTCCTGCCTTAGTTCTTGTCACATTCGATTCTGTAAAAATAGAAACTTCTTTAATTTTGTTACCAGTTATCGTACTTGTTTATGGAATCATAGCAGCAAGTCTAGGTTTCTTAGTTTTTAAAAATGAGGAAAGAGAACTGAAAGGTTCTTTTCTGATGCTTTCTTCCGGATTTAATGTTGGCTTATTTGCATTTCCTTTAGTTTATGCAATTTGGGGTATGGATGGATTAACATATTTTAGTATGTTTGATGTCGGAACATCATTTGTCGTTTTTGGAATTGCCTATATTTTAGGAAGTTATTTTTCAGCAGAAGGACTTAGGCTTAAACCATTAGAAATTCTAAAAAAACTTGCCAAGTCTATTCCGTTAATGACGTATCTTATGGCTAGTCTTTTAAATTTTAACCACCTCCATTTACCTGATACGATCATTCATGTTGCAAGTACAATCTCTGGTGCCAATATGCCGTTATCATTATTATTATTAGGGCTCTATTTGAATTTTAAATTTGACAAACAATTGATTAAACCAATGTTGAAATATTTAACCTTCCGATATGGTTTAGGTCTACTTTTTGGATTAGGTTTATACTATATCCTTCCGTACAATCAGATGTATCGATTTACAATTTTGATCGGTTTATTACTACCTGTTGCAGCATCCGCCTTAACATTTGCAGTTGAATTTAAATACAGCACCAGCAGCACCCGTTTAATCGCTACTATATCAAATATTACGATTTTAATTAGTATTGTCATTTTATATATTTTTGCAAACTTTATTTTATAAAGCTTTCAATTAAAAGATCTGATCCTTTTGATGGGTAAATTCACTAGAAATTGGGAAGAAAATTGTGAAAAAATACACATCAGATTTCCCAAATCAATGTTAAAATGTATATATTACTTTTGGAGGTTAAGAACCATGCAAAATACTTTGGATAACACTAAAACTGCCCAAAAAGACAAACTTGTTCAAACAACATTTTCACGAACAAATCCGTATCAAGCAAAAATTCTTAAAAACATTAATATAAATGGGGCAGGCTCTAGTAAAGAAACAAGGCATATTGAGTTATCACTAGAAGGATCAGGCCTTTCTTATGTGCCAGGTGATGCCCTTGGCATTATCCCTTCAAATGATCCAGAACTCGTGGCTTCCCTTCTTGATGAAATGCACTGGGATGAAGAAGCGTTTGTAACGATCAATAAGCAAGGTGAGACACTTCCACTGAAGGAAGCGCTAACCACCTATTTTGAAATTACACTACTATCAAAAAAGGTTTTACAGCAGGCAGCTGCCTTTACAGAAAACGAAGAGTTACAAAAGCTTCTCTTGGTTGAAAATACAGCTCAATTGAAAGAATATTGCTATGGGCGAGATTTGCTTGATATGTTACGTGAATTCGCTCCATGGAAAGCTACTGCTCAGGAAATCGTCTCTATCTTAAGAAAAATGACGCCGCGCCTCTATTCGATTGCAAGCAGCATTGCAGCTAATCCAGATGAAGTTCATTTAACCATCGGTGCTGTGCGCTACAATGCTAATGGCCGCGAGCGTAAAGGGGTTTGCTCTGTATTATGTGCTGAACGTGTAAATGAAGGAGATACGCTTCCAGTCTTTATTCAAGCAAATAAACATTTTTATCTGCCAGAGTCTCATAATATAGATATTATTATGGTCGGACCTGGGACCGGTATTGCACCATTCCGTTCATTTATACAAGAGCGTGCAGTGAATAAAGGAACAGGCCGGTCATGGCTATTTTTTGGAGACCAGCATGCAGCTTCTGATTTCCTTTATCAAGAAGAGTTGGAACAATTTCAGCAAGATGGGGTACTTTCCAAATTAGATACGGCCTTCTCTCGCGACGGAGCTCAAAAAGTCTATGTTCAGCATAAAATGCAAGAACATAGTAAAGAACTGTTCGAATGGCTTCAAAAAGGTGCTTATTTCTATGTGTGTGGAGATAAGGAATATATGGCGAAAGACGTCCATGAAACGCTTATTAGCGTAATTGAAAAAGAAGGTTCAATGAGCCGTGATGAAGCAGAAGCGTATTTAAAAGATATGCAGAAGCAAGGGCGTTATCAACGTGATGTGTATTAAAAGATAAGCTGCAAGAATCTTTAGTAACCACCCTTCGTTCCAGTTAGGACGAAGGGTTTTTTATCATGAGTTACATTTGAATTCGGTTTTTTATTAGAAGACAATTTCGAAAAGGACAGTTATATAAAAAAGGCAAACTAGTATCTTTCAATTCGCCTTTTACTCATATTATCGTTTTTCTTAGTTATATTCGAATTATTACTTAGCCAAAATCAAGATTTGATTTGGTCCTGTACGTTTTAATACAAAGTATCCTTTCTCTGCTTTTGTTGCAATTCCATCATCATTCGACCAGCAATATCCATGAGTTTCACAAGTCCCATCATCTCGAACCAGTACTTGACCAATTAATCCGACAGCTACCCATTCCGGACGATTTACACGAGATATATACTCTTCATGAGGATTCCATTCTGGATTAAGCATAGGCTGCATTATTTTTCTTTCTGGAGTAATTACATTTCCTTCTACGTCTTTTTGAGCTGGAATGGTGACTTCATGATATTTTCTCCGTCTCCATTCATCAGTCAGGTATTTACCTTGCCACCGTAAGCCACCACTATTTCCAAGGAGACTTGGTGTTGCACTTGTTATTCCAAAATAAATGAATCGTTTGAAGTGGCTTTTCGAATCTTGTCTTCTTTCGATACAGTAACAAAATAGCCAGCATCAATCGAGTTTCCATCGGCTGTTTCAAACATCTCTGCATAATCACCCGCCGGAGTTAAATACGCTCCGTCTACGAACATATTACCGTTATTCAGAAGTTTTCCAACTAGGCCTGTAACATCATACGGAACTGCTCCGAAAGCTACATTCCACGAATAAGTTGGGTCACCATCTACGTTGTTAACAGCGCCATTTTTACCCATAATATGGGCTCCTTCGAAACCATTTGTTGAGGTAAGGAGACATTCAGTATGAGATAACTCCCCACTGGCCACTGTACCTGATCCTTCGGCATGTGAAGAATTGCCACTTGCCCTTGTACCGTTACCCTCAGCGTGTGAAGAATCCCCACTGGCCATTGTACCTGTTCCTTGGGAATGGGCCGCAAATCCACTTGCTTCTGTACTATCTCCCTCTGCATGGGAAGAATTGCCACTTGCGGTTGTACCATTTCCTTCGGCATGGGCATTAGGTGCCACGACCCAAGAGTTATGGAACGGATGCTTATTCGACAAACGGGCCATATTCTTGAATAAAAAAAGGAAATAATAGAAAATAAAATACAAGCTCTAAATTATACCATGTTAGTTAAGATTCTGCTGATAAGGTATCCCCACCAAAAACATCGAATTTTTTTAAAGGGTGCAGCTTTGTAAGGTTTGATGATAAATAAAAAATACCCGAATGTAACTTGATATAGGAGTGGAATAGATGAAACGTATATCGATTTTAATTGCTGATGATGAGGAGGAGATAGCTGATCTGCTTGCAATCCATCTAGAAAAAGAAGGATACAATGTCATTAAAGTACCTGATGGGCAAGAAGCCATACATGTTATCCAGACTCAATCAATTGATTTGCTAATTTTGGATATTATGATGCCGAAAATGGATGGGTATGAAGTAACCCGTCAGATTCGTGAACAATATAATATGCCTATCATTTTTTTGAGTGCGAAAACTTCTGATTTCGATAAGGTACATGGACTAGTGATTGGAGCAGATGATTATATAACTAAACCATTTACCCCTATTGAATTGGTTGCACGTGTGAATGCTCAATTGCGGCGCTTTATGAAGTTGAATCAACCCAAAGTAGATGATAATAAAGCTATCTTGGAATTTGGTGAAATAGTGATTTCTCCTGATCAACGTACAGTTTTGCTTTATGGTGAAAACATCGAGCTAACGCCGAAAGAGTTTGATATTTTGTATTTATTAGCCAGTCATCCAAAGAAAGTTTATAGTGTAGAAAATATTTTTCAGCAGGTTTGGGGTGATGCATACTTTGAAGGTGGTAATACGGTAATGGTGCATATTCGAACCTTACGGAAAAAACTCGGAGAAGATAAGAGAAAAAACAAGTTAATCAAAACTGTTTGGGGAGTGGGGTATACATTCAATGGCTAAATTTATACGCAGTTTTCGCTCCAAAATAATCGTATTATTTGGTTTAAGTATGATTCTGGGTGGTATTATAACTTACTTAATTTTTAAAGGACTACAGCTTTATTATCATACGATGGTTCGTCGTGGTGACCCCTTGGCCCAACTTCGTCAATTCATAGACAGTATTGGAGACTTTAACTTCTTTTTAATGCTATTTATCTCACTTTCGATATTGTTTTTCTATTTACTCACTAAGCCCTATTCTACCTATTTCAATGAAATATCAAACGGAATTCATTATCTCGCTCGTGGCAACTTTAAACATCGGGTTTATATTCAATCAAATGATGAATTTGGAGATATTGCACAAGCAATTAATCTGGCAAGTGAAAAATTAGAAGAAGCCATACAAAGAGGCGATTTTTCAGAAAACAGTAAAGAACAGTTAGTTGTAAATTTGGCTCATGATTTGCGTACTCCCCTAACTTCTGTTTTAGGTTATTTAGATTTAATCCTTAAGGATGAGAAGTTGACTAAAGAACAAGTCAGACATTTTTTAACGATTGCCTTTACTAAATCTCAGCGATTAGAACGACTTATTGATGAATTATTCGAAATAACGCGAATGAACTATGGCATGTTGCCAG
Source organism: Bacillus sp. ISL-77 (assembly GCF_018613105.1). Taxonomy (NCBI): domain Bacteria; kingdom Bacillati; phylum Bacillota; class Bacilli; order Caryophanales; family Bacillaceae; genus Bacillus; species Bacillus sp. ISL-77. The sequence goes on along the minus strand of NZ_JAGGQY010000080.1, from coordinate 11,337 downwards.
TAGATAAAAAGCAAATTGATTTATCTGACCTTCTTAATCAATTAAAGGAAGAATTATATCCTATCTTCGAAAAAAATCATTTGATAGCCCGAATGAATATTCCTCCCCATTTACCTATTTTTGGTGATGGTGAGTTATTAGCTCGTGTGTTTGAAAATCTTTTAACCAATGCAAATCGTTATGGATATGATGGTCAGTTTGTAGATATTAACGGGTTTGTTGATGCAGGAGAAGTGGTTGTTCAGGTTATTAATTATGGAGATAGTATTCCTCCGAATGAACTTCCATATCTTTTTGATATGTTTTATACCGGTGACAAAGCACGAACTCATCAAGAAGATAGCACAGGTCTTGGTTTATTCATTGCAAAGAATATTGTGGAGCAACATAATGGAACGATTACGGCCGAAAGTAGTTTAATACGTACTGTATTTGAAGTTCGTTTACCGCAGGAAAGTGTTACAATTGACCAAGTTTAAAAATTTCATAAAGGATTTAAGAAAAATTTAAATTTTACCCTACTCTTTTTTTAAAAAGTTTTTCCTATTCTAGTATCTATAAGAATAAGGAGGAACTTGAAATGAAGAAGTGGGGATTTTTATTGTTTTTAGTATTATGTCTGAGTTTTGCATTTGTCAATAAAGAACCGTCTATTCAAGATAAAGTAGAGGTTCAAAGATATGAAAAAAATAACAATGATCATTTAGATAATAGCGAGACCTCTGAAGGTTTCCAAACGATAGAGATTACAAAAGAACAGGTCTTTCAAGGAAATTTACTCTTGGTTAATAATGAATATCCTATTCACCATGAGAGTATAAAATCAGATGTTGTAAATTTATTTACTCACAAAGAATTGAAAAAGGGATACGAATTGCTTGATACCAAAATTGAATTGTCAGAGGATGTCGCCCGTGAATTTTCGGAGATGATAGTTGCTGCTGAAAAAGAGGGGGTTCGCCATTTTTCAATTAATAGTGGCTTTCGAGACTTTGATGAGCAAAATGTACTTTATCAAGAAATGGGGTCTGACTATGCCTTGCCTGCAGGCCATAGCGAACACAATTTGGGTTTATCGCTTGATGTAGGATCTACCCAAATGAAAATGAATGAGGCACCTGAAGGTAAGTGGATAGAAAAAAATGCTTGGAAATACGGCTTTATTATACGCTATCCAAAGGACAAAACGGCAATCACAGGCATTCAGTATGAACCTTGGCATATTCGCTATGTTGGATTGCCGCACAGTGTGATTATGGAGGAAAAGAATTTTTCTTTAGAAGAATATTTGGATTTCCTAAAAGAACAAAAGTCCATTTCAACTACTATACATTGTGAAAAATATGAGATCTCTTATTACCCTGTAACCAAAGATACGACCATTCATGTGCCTTCCAATCTTCGTTGGGAGATATCAGGCAACAATATGGATGGTGTAATTGTGACAGTGTTTCCCAGAACAACACATACTAATCTCAAGGAGGTAAGGATGGCGGAATGAAAAAAACGAAATTAATGAACAGAATTATTGTACTAGCACTATTTGTCTTTTATATGTACGCATTACTTAGAATCATTCTATTTAAGTTCCGCTGGAGAGATATGACCTTTCTCTGGCATCAACTTCAGAGGAATCTTGGGAACCCTGATAATCTCATGTACCAATTGCAAAGAGGTAATTTTATCCCGTTTAAAACAATATTCATTAATAGTCAGAGTCTATCGTGGCATGATTTAAGTAATTTGGTTGGGAATATCGCATTGTTCATACCATTTGGAATGGTTCTTGTATTATTGTCTAAAAATAAAGGGATGTCATTCATAGGCGTATTAGCTCTATCTTTGAGTTTAAGTTTATACTTGGAATGCTTCCAGGTTGTTTTTTCTATCGGAATTTTTGATGTGGATGACCTAATACTAAACACCTCTGGGGGATTGCTTGGCTATTGTGCTATCAAGCTTTATGACAAGGTTTATAGTAAGTTTATAGTAAATACATCAAGCATTGTCCAAGATAGAGATATTGTTGAAAACCAGGAATTTAAAAATATCGAGGAAGGTGAACCGTACCATAAATAACGGGTTCTGGTTATTTAGCTAAACGGGAAACGATACTAGAAACTGCTGCCGTGGAGTAGCCGCTATTGTGTTAAATCAGTAATAGAAGCTCAGAAGTTATTCCAGAATTGTGCGCTTTCCTTGAGTAAAGAAAGTGTCCTTTTTCTTGTATTGCAAGTGTTCTCATGGCTCGGTAATTTGTTATTGTCTGCGATTGCGGAATAACCTACGTATGAATAAGACTCTCCTTGAACATAATAGAATCTAGATTAATTGATTTAAACAATAGGAGAGTGAAAGAATAATGTTATTATCAGAAGCGTGGGAAAAGTATCAACAAGATAAAAAAATTGAGGGATATTCTCTACTTACATTAAAAACATATTGTTTTCAATAAAACCTATTATTACGATTTTTCGGCGATATTGACATGGGTGAGTTGACTACTGAGAAACTAAAAGAGTATCTAGTAAAGGCAGGAGATCATTTAAAGTCATCCAGTTTAGGACACAGGGTTCGTTGCATTAAATCACTATTCAAATGGACACATGAAGAAGGCTATATTACGAAGAATCCAGCTGCGAAATTAAAAGAGCCGAAATTAGGTAAAAGAATCCCAAAATTCCTATGTGAACTTGAGATTGAACATCTTAATAGGAAGTAAAGTTGAATAAATAACGACATTTTAGTATTCAGCTAAAGGGCGCATTTCTTTAAAAAGAATTGCGCTCATTCTTTGTGTATTGGGCTAGATTGTTGAACAAGGTATTAAAAATGAAAATGGATATTTATATTATAATGAGGATTTGAGTTTAGTTAAAGATTAATCGACTTGAATAAATCTTTACAATTTATAAAAATTAGATTTAACTATAATGACAACAAATTTCCTCATCTCGATCTATCTCTCTTACAACCGCATAATTATTCCCCCACTCACACATTGTGTTTAAAACTGGTACAAATGATTCACCTAACTCCGTTAAGCTGTACTCTACTTTTGGAGGTAATTCCTTAAATACTTCTCTTCGGACTATCCCATCTTTTTCTAACTGCTTTAATTGATCAGTCAAAACTTTTTGTGTAATTGCTGGGATTCTTTCATAAAATTCTTTTGTCCGCATTGATTTTTGGCTCAAGAAATAGAGGATTAGACATTTCCACTTTCCTCCTACTGTATTCATGAAAATATTAATTCCAGTGTTTTGACTCCCCACCCTTTATTCCCCCTCGTATATTATGTTTAAGCCTAATAGGCACTAAAAAGTGGCTATGCCACATTAATGTGCGTTATTTTCTCTTAGTTTAGTGTCTATTATAATCGGTGTTGTAGCAAAAAAAAAATTTGGAGTGGATACCATGAGTGTAAAGGATATTTTGGAAAAAAGACGTTCCGTTAGGCATTATGATTCAAACTATAAAGTCAGTTCAGAAACGGTAACATCATTGATTGAAAGTGCTAGTAAGTCGCCTAACGGAAATAATATACAAGCAACGCGATACTTAGTCATAGACGATGCTCATCTGCGAGATTTGTTGTTACCGATAGCCTTTGATCAACAACAAGTGACAGAAGCATCCACATTAATTGTGATACTTGGGGATTACCATGCTTTTGAGAAAGAAAATATCATAAAGATACATGAAGAAGGATTTCAGGCAGGTTTTTTTGATGCAACACTAAGAGATTATTTGGCAGGTGCTGCAATAAGTTATTATGCAAATAAATCAAAAGAAGATTTAAGCATCGAATTAACAAGAGATGCAAGCCTGGCTTCCATGTCATTAATTTTACTGGCTAATGAAGCGGGTCTTGAAACAATTACAATGTCAGGGTATGATTCCCAACAGCTTAAGTCGGCATTGCATATTTCTGAGAGGTATTTGGACGTTATGCTTATAGCAATTGGAAAAGGTATTAAGAGTGGTCACAAAACTGTCAGGCATGATGTGGAGAAAGTAATCTTTAATAATAAAATACAATAACGATTATCAAAATCGTTTAAGAACGTAGACAAACCCATGTTTTAAACATTGTTGAAACATGGGTTTTTTTCTATTTTCATTCCCGTCGAGTTTAATTTAGACTTCTTTTAGGATGGTCATGGCCCTCAATGTTATGTTTTGACAGCATTTTAATGCCTCCCCTCAAAAAGAAGATCGGGTTTTCCTCCGATTATTTTTATGTGAGGATATATGACATGATTCATTTCTTTTAATAGATTTTATGAAATACTAGGATAGAAGGTATGTTTTAGCCATCATCTTTTTTAACTTGCTGGAGGTTTTAGAATGGATAAACAAAAGTTAGTATTAGTTGGGAATGGAATGGCGGGTATGCGTTGCATCGAGGAGATTTTAGAGAATGCTCCCGATCTATTTGCCATTACTGTTTTGGAAGCGAACCGAATGTTAATTATAATCGCATCATATTGTCGATTACTGCAGGGCAGCACATCGTTTTAGAATATTACGATAAATGATCGTGATTGGTATGAAGAGCAGAATATACAACTCTTCACAGGAGAAGCAGTTGTACAAATTGACATAGAGAAAAAGATTGTAAAAATAGACAAAAAAAGAGAAGTGCCGTATGACACACTCATTATAGGGACAGGTTCCGTTTCTTATTCCTATTCCTGGTATTGATAAAGAAGGGGTTATCACATTCCGAACAATTGAAGATTGCCAAAAAATGATTGAAACATCGAAACAATATAGAAAAGCAGTAGTAATTGGCGTCGGATTGCTAGGTTTAGAAGCTGCCAGAGGGTTGCTAAACCTTGGAATGGAAGTGAATGTTGTTCATATATCCAGCTGTTTAATGGAAAGCAGCTTGATCGCATAGCATCAAAAATGCTGGAAAAAGAGTTAAAAAGTCAAGGAATGAATTTTCCTTTAATATCAAGAGAAATGAAAGGTGAGCTGGTATGGTGAAACAGAAGGGTCAAGCATCAGTACTAATTTTATCAACTTTATCGATGATTGTTTGTTTTACAGTTTGGTCGGTCTTTGCACCAATCGCTACGGAAATTCAAAAAATGTACCAATTAAGTGCTCTAGAAAAAAGCATTCTAATCGCTACACCTGTTCTGTTAGGTTCTTTGATGCGTATTCCTATGGGAATTTTAACCGATCGATATGGTGGTAGACAGATATATGCTTTAACCATATTACTTCTTGTCTTACCGATGGTTGGAGCTGGTTTTGCTCATTCTTATGCCATGATGTTGTTTTGGGCATTTTTTATTGGTATGGCAGGAACAACGTTTGCTGTTTCCATTACCTATGTTTCTAGATGGTTTCCACCAGAAAAACAAGGTTTCATTTTAGGAATTGCGGGTATGGGAAATTTGGGATCGGCAGTGGCTAGTTTTTTCATTCCGATGATTTTTACATCATATGGTTTGGAGTGGGTATTTTGGAGCCTTGCATTTGCATTGGGGGTTATGTCCATTATCTTTTGGATAGGAACTCAAGATGGCCAAAGACTAAGCGAGACCAAGACTTTAAAGGAAGCATTGTCCGTATTAAAATTTAAAGAAACTTGGTTATTATCTATTTATTATTGCCTTACCTTTGGAGGTTTTGTTACTTTTAGTATTTATTTACCTACTTTGTTGAATGACCTGTATCACATTACGGCCCTTGATGCTGGAATAAAAACAGCAGGGTTCGTTGTATTAGCTACGTTTATACGTCCGGTTGGTGGGTATCTATCCGATCAGTTTGGAGCAAAAAGATTGTTAACCATTGTTTTTAGTGGCGTATTGTTATGTGGATTGGTTATCGCTTTTTCGATGGGAAATTTTATTCTCTTCAGTGTTAGTTGTCTGTTAATCGCCATTTTGTTTGGGATCGGAAATGGAGCAGTTTTTAAGATGGTACCTGAAGTCTCATCAGATAATATAGGATCGGTAACAGGTATTGTCGGCGCAGTTGGAGGAATCGGAGGTTTCTTTCCTCCCATTATCATTGGATTCACAAAAGATGTAACTGGCCATTATTTTATAAGCTTTACATTATTATCTATTCTCTCTCTGTTGTGTTTAATCCTTAATCATATGGGAGGTATTAAGAAAAGAGTAAATTTGAGTATAAAGAAAAGCGCATAAAAAAGAGGCTGACTCAAATGGTTGTTGATCAACTGCATTTTCGAGTCACCTCTTTTTTTGTCTGTGCTTTGCGCAGCTTTTATTCCTGGGCTGTTAAACATAAAAAGCTGCAGCATAACCCGATGGATGAAATTCAGGATATCAAGTCGGCTGATGGGGATTCTGAAAATATTATGTGGCTGACAGAAGAAGAGTTTGAAGATTTATTGAATCGTGTGAGAAAGACACCGATCAAAAGTAGAGGAGTAGATCCCGAAGAAAAGTATCGCCGGGATCGAGCGATTATTTATTTATTAACCTATGCTGGTCCTAGGGTTGATGAACTATCAAACTTAAAACTAACTGATCTTGATTTAGAGTTAAGACGTATTCGGATAATTGGGAAAGGACGGAAGCTCCGGACGGTGCCCATTTCAAATACCTTGTGGCAGGAACTGTACGATTGGTTAATTTTTAGAGGAGAGATGTCAAACAAGAAAGCGCATGTAGAAGATTCACCTTATGTGTTCTACAGCCAGCGTTCATCTAAATTTACGGTTCGTGGGATCCAGACCATGATTGAAAGTTACAGTTTACCGAAGAAAAAATTAACACCCCATATGTTTAGGCATACATTTTGTAAGTGGATGTTAAAAGCAACGAATAATGACATTGAAAAAGTAAGGAGATTGGCCGGTCATAGTAATATTTCGACCACAGCAAGATATTTAAGAGATTCATATAGCGACTTGGCGGATGCTGTTGAAGCTATGCCGAAATTTTAACTCTGTGAGATTTTGTTTATAATATTGTGAACCCTGCAATCCTGATGTACTTGTAAGCTTTTATTAAGATATTTCGTATTAAAATTAAGATCCCTTGATATAGACGATTTCAGGAGTAGGAAAATGAGAAATACAAAGAAAAAATACTGATCTCCATTAATAAGTTAGTGGAAAAACCAGCATTATTTTCGTTCACAACTACAACTTTTTGGTTAGTTTTAATTAATTAATTTTAGCGGACTCGATATCCACAAAGTGGGTGCCCGAGCCCGCATGTATTTCTCTCAATGGACAAAAACTCGACCCGAGCATTAATTTGCTTTTGCCGAATGGTTTGTATTTCTAATTAAAGATAGAAGAAACTCGTCAAAAAAATGCCTTTTTCCAACAAGAGCAAACACTTTTATAAATAGGGATTACTTTATCATTATCACAAGTTTTATAAATTTAAATCCATCTAAAATTTCAAAATTCAGGTTTTACATAAAGAGTGTGGGCTTTTATTCAACAAACGGGCCATTTTCTTGAATAAGACTTTTTAAAAAAACTGGATGTTTGTTAATGTGAATATTGTGAAGAATTGAACTTAAAACTAAAAAGCCGTTTTATAAGGCGCACTGACTATTTTAATTATTATTTCTTTGAATCTGTTTGTATATAAGTTTTGATAATGAATTTTCCGCGCTTATATTTCCCTTTTGTGCTTCTTTTTTCAGAAGTAAGATCATAATTCCACGAGGGACAATAATAACAGATAAAAAAGAACAAAGGTCAATTATTTTTGCATAAGGCTTTAGGTAAACAAAAATTCCCATCTTGGATAGTAAGAAGCCATAATGTCCAAATATCAATAACCCTGAAAACAGTATGCTCCAACGCAAAAAACTATCCCAAGGAGACTTGTACTGGTATAAAATCATAGCAATTAATGGTGCAACCGTTAAGCTACTTCCGAAAAAATTCGGATAAACAGGAGATATAGCAATTTTTACTGCCCAAAAACCAAAAAACATTCCAATTGAATCGTAAACTACATATGCCACTGCCACCAAAGAACCATATAACAAAATCTCCACTATTCGTTTTTTGTCTACAAGATAAAAAAATAATAAATAACAAACAAGCACTACAAACAGCGTAAAAAACCATTCAAATGTAAGGAACTCTTGTTTAAGCCATTTGGTTAAGATTAGATTATTCAATGCATCAGATTTTTGCATTATTTCTTCGTTTTTTTGCATTATTTCTTCGTTAGTAATCATTACAGTTCCCCCTTTTAAAAAATAGATAGTTTTAACATTTGTAAATAATTTAAAATTTATTCTATAAATTCAGAGCATTCTTGTTTAATTAAAGGGGGATTTAGGGGGAAAAGTGCACCAACATCCAATAAAACTATCTTCCGTAGTCGGGCGCTTTTCTTTAGTAAGGATTGCAGTCTTTTTGCATGCTCCGGGAGCACCGATAAAATTACAAGGCAAAAGAAATGGACCTGGATATTTTCTCTACCCCGTCCTTTTCTCAAAATCATTTTGTTCCTTCTTAACACCTACTTTCCGAACAGTCGTGCAAAGAAGCCTTTTTTTGAAGTGGTAGCTAATTCTTTTCTGAACTCCTGGGTTTCCCTTATCGATTGCATAAGCAATTCTGTCAACTCCTTATCCTCCCTCTGGTCTGGTACCGTTGACAGACGCCATACGGGGCTTTCTCTCCTTTGTAAGCAGCCGCCCCTTGTCTTAACCTTAAGGCAACACTCAAGCCTTTAAGGCTTGTAGGTTAGTTACTTACTAAAAGCGTGAAGGTGACACTATCACTGCTATCCAGGCATTATGGAGACCGAGAAGTCACTAACAGTGAGCGATGAATCATGAATAACGTGTCACTATTTGGGTACCACATAAACAAAAGATGCATTGAAATGGGGATAAACATGGAAGTTAAAAGTTTGGATGATGATAAGGTTGTAATAGCAGGAGTGATAGGCGCTGTTTCAACACTTGTAGGAGAAATTACCTCATGGATATTACTTCGTTCAGGTTACGATAAGAAGTACACTTTATACCAATTAAACAGCCTAATGATTACCGTTAAGGATAGGCCAACTGAATTAATGGGTTTGATACTAAATTTTGGGATTGGTTCTATGTTAGGAGCTATGATTTATCTTGCACTTAGAAAATGGGGGCACAGATATGTTCTCCTGATCTGTGGTGTAATCAGTCTATTTATGTGGTTTTTATGGGAACTTCTTTTCACTATGTCTATTGAGGGAAAAACTATTCCTATAAGACCAGTGAGTAGTTATTATAGTCATTTAATTAGCTCTTTGGCATATGGAGTTTCCATGGGACTAATGTTAAAAAATTTCATTTTTAACAAAATTAAGTAACTAAAGTTTCGCTTCCCATATGGAAAGACCTCCAATTGCCAGTTGAGAGACTAACAATTGGAGGGCAGTTGTTTTTTACTGAGCGACACATGGACCACAATTAAGATTCAAAGTAAGTTTTTGGCAAGTCATTCACTTCATATGCAGCATGTATTCCGGATTCGATTGCTCCTTGGATCCAACCGTGAGTAGTTGAGGCATGTTCGCCTGCAAAATGTACTCTTCCTTCGGGTGTGGAAATATAAGGGGTTAACTCTTTTACCTGTTCGGGTTTAAACAGCGTAAATGCTCCAGCAGAATACGGATATCGAACCCAACTGTGGCTCGTTCCTCCTTGAAAATCACTATAGACCTGTTTACCGTGGATCTCTGCTAAATTTTTTAAAACAAATTCCAAGCGACTATCCTGATTCAAACTATCCCATGGTATCGCATCATCTTCCCATGTATAACTGCCTAAAATGACACCTGTTCCTTGTGTACCGAGGCCGTGGCTGGGGTACTGAACATATTTAATCGGGAGGTCAGTAACAGTTTGCCCGCCATACAAACCTTGTTTCTCCCAGAACCTGTTTTTAAACTGGATCCCTGTCTTCGTAGACTCTGCATATTTTAGTTCCCGAATAGCCTTCCATTTATTTTCGGAAAATGAATCACGAGGCTCAATTTCTACAAATTGCAGTACTGAAAAAGGAATTGTCACAATCGCAAGATCTCCAGTAATTTGAAAAGGTTCTAAGATTCGATGGACAGAATGAACGGTTACTTGATTGTCGTGCTGTACAATTCTTTTTACATTTTGTCCGTAATAAATATTATCTTTCAATTGATTGGTAAATGCTTTAGGAAGCAGGTCATTACCTCCTGTTATTTCATAAAAAATATCAGGGATTAACAGTTCACGAAATAGTTCCAAAAATGAAAGCTCAATAAGTCCTTCCAGTGTAAGCATGACTTTAATCATTTCGATGGCTCCGGGAGATAATGTGACTCCGAATGGATTGTATCTTAAATAAGTATCCATCGAGTATTTATCCAATTCCCGAATGACCCAAAGCCAATTTCTTCTGGGGTTCTGGTTAATAAAATCGGTAACCGGTTTTATCGCTGATTGAATCAACTCTTTAGCTGTTTTCCCTTTTTCATGCGGGAAAACGGGAAAGCGTAATATTTGAGGGTTCTGTTCGTACGCCTTTAATCGTGCTTTAACCCCTTTTACATAGATAATATCGGCAGGAGTCGAATTGATAAACTTATTAACAGGGAGCTGGAATTTTTTTATATATTCCAAAGTCAATAAATGCGTACTGGGAATACGCATCGCACCAGCTTCAAGATACTGCTCATCCCTAAAATCCCCCCTTAATGTATATATCCGTCCTCCCACCCTATCAGTTGCTTCAATGACCGTTACATTGTGGCCGGCCTGCTTAAGCAGAGAGGCTGAGACCAGTCCTGCCATACCTGCACCAATAATAATGATCTTCTTGGGTATTTTGGTTTTTTCTAGTCCATTTCGTATAATTGACATCATATGATCAGAGGATAACTTGGGAAATACGTAATTTAACATACTTTTCCTCCTCAAAATGGGATAGACCAGGAATTGAAATTTAGTCTACTGCCATTTTATTCAGCAAGAAAAGCGAATTAGAATAAATATCAAAATTATTATTCCACTAGCTCAGAATCTTTTCATAGTAAGGGAATTTGCTAAGGAATAAAACTTGTAAACCGGCTAAAATTTAAGAATCAATCCATTGAACGTCGTAAACATTTCTAGGTGAAATTGACAGCCTAGGATTGGCTGTACGGCGTTTTTGGCGATTGGTCCTTGGAATGAATCCCATATATATTTTGTCTTGTTGCATAATCGGGCGCGATTGTTGAACAACACAGGTAGATAATGATCAAACTTTTTTAAAAAAGTGCCCTCGTGAAATATTTTAAGAGCCTGTTTTAATCAATCTTTTTTTCAAAATCAGGCTTTTTTATATTTGGAAAATCAACA
>NZ_JAGGQY010000079.1:0-23076 GCF_018613105.1 Bacillus sp. ISL-77 | reverse complement strand
TAACTTTTGGGGTGCAGTACAAAAACGGCCTTTAAACCGGAAAACAGTCGGAGAGTTTCTTTTTGAGGTTAAGAAAAAACCATATACTTTTCTTATTGTGAACATTTTCATATTACTCTATTTCTTTTTAGTTATTCCTACTTTTTAATATGTTTCTTCGCTTATTCATTTCCTTAGCTGCACGTTTGGCTTTTTCTTGAGTGGAGTGGACATACAAAATACTGGTTGAAGTAGAAGTATGGCCTAATTGCTCCATTAACAGGTTTAAATCGTTAGTCGTTTCCATTAAATTAGTGGCATAAGTATGTCTTAGCTTATGTGACTTATTTGGCAAATGGCTAAATATTCTAGTAGTAATGATACCGTTACTTTTGTATGCGATCTTTTTCCCGATCATTACAGGAAGCTTCAAAGGGAATATGTCGATCAAGCTATATACATTTGCATTTTATAGCCAATTGGTCTTTTTGACATATTAGTAGGAACCCTGTTTTCGGCTACCAAACTTGCAACAAAAAAATATGCCTGGCTTTCGGCCGTGTTAATAATCGTAATTTCACTCGCTTCAAAATCAAGGATAGATATAGGAATATTTTTTAAATGGATTTTGTGGATCTTCCCCCCAGTGTTCAAGGTGATTGGGTATATGGAAGGCGAAGATCAAGTACTAATAAATAAACCAATGATATTGGACTGTATTTTTGTAATTGTTTATATAATCATGGGAGCTGCCATGTTAGTTCCTCTTTTTAGAAAAAAGGAAAGTTAGCAGCTTTACATATGCATTTCTTATTTTTCAAACTCTAACGAAAGAAATATAAATTAGATCTCCTTCACATCAGATTACTTTTCAGCAATCGGGCGCGTTTATTTAAGAACGCGTCTTTTTCGAGTATTGGGCCATTAAATTGAATAAGAGTTTTCATAAAACCCCATTTTTATCAGGAGCACTTAAGCGCACGTAAACGTTGATTTATCAACAATTTATAAAATCTAAACAACAACAAATTGTTACAAGTTTAATCCCTTTGTCGCCCAAGGAGTTTTGTGATAGGGAACTTCTGTTAGGACATGTATGTAATCCTCGTGTAAATATGCTACACAACAGATCTAAAATTTGAAGAAGATTTTTTTTATGTAAAAAGTGAAATTTCTTTTGACATTTAACATTAAATGGAATAATATAAAATAACAGTCAGCACTGACAGTCAATTCTTTAAAAAAGCTGGTGAAAGAATGAATAAAAGTAAAAATCTTAGCAGCAATGATAAACTGCTGTTGGCAGCTATCGATCTAATAGCTGAGAAAGGCTATAATGGTGTGTCCACTATGGAAATCGCCACCACAGCCGGTTTAAGCGAAAAGACGCTGTTTCGCCACTTCGGTAGCAAGCAAAATCTTCTTGAATCTGCTTTTGACCGTTTTCATTATATCGAAGAGATGAAAAAGCTTTTTAACGAGAAGCTTAAGTGGGATTTATATGCAGATTTGCTCATGATTAGCAGGACGTACCATGAAATTATGAACCGCAACCGGAAAATGATTCAGATCAGTATCAAGGAAGAAGGCAATATGCCAGGGTTTCGAGAAAGAACACAGAAACAGCCTCAACAATTAATGGAAATCTTAACAGAGTATTTCACGGCTATGTTCGAGAAAGGCAAACTGATACGGACGAACCCGGAAGTTCAGGCGTTGTCGTTCATGATGATGAATTTTGGTGCATTTATGAACGATTTGGAGTCAAATGCTATCTTTCCAACCGTATCACTGGAAGAATTTATAATGGAGAGTGTCCAAATATTCACTAGGGCTTTAACCCCCTAGTATTTTTTAAAAACAAAATGTCAGTCAGTACAGACTATCATTAATGCTTTATTTTAAAAAGAGATAGCGAAAGGAGGGAAGGGATGGAAAAGGAACAGCGACAAACAGGTGAGAAATTGATGCTTATTTTAATGTTTACGCTTATCATTTCAGCCATGAGTGCATTAATGTTTAACATCGTACTCCCTGATATTAGTGAAGAGTTGAATCTTTCTATCTCTCAAGTAAGCTGGTTCTCTTCTGCGTATGCTCTGATTTATGCGATTGGAACAGTGACTTACGGGAAGTTAGCAGATAGCTACAAACTCAAAAATTTACTGACGTTCGGATTGATACTTTTTGCTATCGGTTCACTGGTCGGTCTAGTTTCCCATACATTCTGGTTAGCGCTTGTCGGAAGGTGCTTGCAGGCAATGGGGGCTGCTGCTATCCCAGCAACAGCCATGCTTATTCCGGTACGCTATATTGCTCTAGAGCGAAGAGGCTCAGCTTTAGGCATGGCAGCGGTAGGTTTGGCAATCGGCAGTGCTCTTGGACCAGTTATTTCTGCATTAATTGTCAGTGTTGCTCATTGGCGTTGGTTATTCTGTATCCCTATCTTGATTTTAATCACGCTACCTTTTTATCGTAAATATTTGAAAGATGAGCAGCAGGGGGTGTCTGGAAAGTTTGACTGGTTTGGAGGAAGTTTGTTAGCTGTAGCAGTAGCTTTGTTTCTACTGGGTGTAACGAATGGAACATGGTGGTTTATGATTGGGGCGTTACTAGCTCTGGTGTTTTTCATAGCTCGAATCCGTACCGTTGCCAATCCGTTTATTCAACCTAAACTCTTTGGAAATAGGGAGTATATACTCGTTTTAACGGTTGCATTTCTAATAAACGGGATTGGATTTTCTCTCTATTTTCTTAGTCCCCTGCTTCTATCACAGGTTCATCAGCTAACATCTAGTTGGATTGGTTTTGCAATGGTTCCTGCCGCAGTTGCCTCAGCCATTTTGGGGAGAATAGGTGGTAAATTAGCTGACTTAAAGGGGAACTCGCATCTATTCTTTGTTGCATCTGGATTGTTATTGACATGTTTTGTATTACTCTCAACCTTTACTGGAAATTCTCCACTTTGCATTGCCATGTTTCTGATTTTCGGAAATGTCGGGCAATCCTTTATGCTCATTGCTATGTCCAATTCAATCTCAAGAACATTACCAAAGGAGCAGGTTGGAGTAGGAATGGGACTATTTTCAATGATGAATTTTATTGCTGGAGGAATCGCCACAGGGGTTTATAGCTCGGTTGTGGATATTGGATCTGATGTCCTCTGGAATCCGTTAAATATGAATCCAAACGGTTTTATTTACAGTAATATCTTCTTCGTACTTGCTGCTTTACATGTGGTTATTCTGTTGTTTTACTATTTCCAGTACGGCAGAGCAAAGAGAAAAAGCATTCAGTTAAAAGGTTGAAGTTAGTTTAGATCAAGTTTCACTATTACTCATATTTGGAGGAGATTAAAATGACAACAACTTTATTTGTAAAAGCGAACAATCGTCAAGAATCTGTTAGTGGGAAATTATATGATGCATTTTTAGAGAGCTACAGAGCCTCATATCCTAATGACACGGTGATTGAACTCGATTTATTTAAAGAACCATTACCTTATTTAGGTGATGTTATGATTAGTGGAAATTTCAAATCCTCTCAGGGGATAGAGCTTACACTAGAGGAAAAGTCTGTACATGATGTTGTGGCTAAGCACCTTGAACAGTTTGTAGCTGCTGATAAAGTGGTCATGGCCTTTCCACTTTGGAACTTAACAGTTCCTGCCGTGTTACACTCGTACCTTGATTATATGCATCACCCACGTAAAACATTTAAATATACAGCTGAAGGCTTAGTTGGCCTATTACCCAATAAGAAAGTGGCATTATTAAACGCAAGAGGTGGGATATATGCCGAAGGAGATTCCTCTGAAATGGCTGTAAGCTTTGTTAAGAATCACTTGAAAGTATTTGGTATAACAGACATTACAACGGTAGTTATTGAGGGACATAATCAATTTCCTGATCAACGTGAAGCTATTATTGGGGAAGGAATATATAAAGCTGTTCAAATGGCCAAGAATTTCTGAATAATAAAGGACGCATTTCATTAAAATGTGAGTAGAAACTCAATTTAAAAGATGACTTCTAACATTTTAATAAGGCAGAAAAACAAATAAGTTTTTCTTATTCTACAAACGGGCGCTTTTCAGGAGTAACGAAAAAAGCCCAATTTCTCAGAATTAAATTAAGAAATTGGGCTTTTTAATTTTTCTTAACGTTGTAAATTCGTGTTTTGCTGGTGGTACCCATGGCGTTATCCCCATAATGAAGAAACCCAGTTAATCTTCACATGTAAAGGTAGCTGGGTTTTAAAGCTGTATGTGCAAAATAGCACTTAAAATAAGTGTAAATTATCGGGCAAAGTGACAAGTCTTGAGTCCCCAAAATTTTTTTATTGTTGCTTTGTTTTCTTATAAGAATTTCTTAATTCTATCTTAGTCCATTCTTCTTTTGGGATGTCTCTATGTTTATAATCAACAACCACAATTTGTCTACTTTTTATTTTAAAAGTAATAGTTTCTTCACCATAAGGAGGATTATGTGCACCCTCAAAAGTTTCAACTTGAACGGTTACATAAAAAATGAAATTTTCCTCATCTTTCTCTATTTTAATGATTTTCTCAAAACCCCGATTCCACAGTTTAGGTTTATAATATGTTTCAATAGCTTTACTTATTGGGTCTACTAAGCGTTCAATCAATAATTCTTTAAGTAATTGTTTTGGAACAGGTATTCTGTTAATTTTCTTTCTTTTAACATCAACAATTTTCCACATATTTTTTAATGGGCCACTTGTTTGTTTTTCAACTGTATAAAGTACATTAGTGCCATCTTCTTTCCAAAGGTGAACAAAACCTTTGTTACCCTTGATATATAGTCGTGGTTCATCAATCCACTCATGTTCCAGTTGAATGATTGTAAAATACAATTGGGCAAGTGGTGTTATTTTATAACCCAATTGATTAAAATATCCGAATGAATAAAGTTCATACCCTGTTAAGTCAATATCGAAATCCATACTATCATTATTGCTTTTTTGTACAGTTGCATGGGCTGTGTAAGGTACTAAGATACTCATAAGAACTACAATAATTACAGAAATTGCGGTTAATTTTGGTCTCATATTCAATCATCTCAATAATATATTGTGACAACAGAGGTGAATTTATTTTTTTACTCAGGGTAAAAAACTTGTTCCAGAAAAGGGCGCGTTTCCTGCGAAAGGATACGCGCCCGTTATGGATATAAGGTCAGAGTCAAAAGTAAATTACGTTTTTAACGAACAATTCGATAAATAAACCGAGGTCTTAACCTCGATCTAAAGTTGTAGGGAACTTCATTCATTTTATCGATTCCTGAACCTATATTAATCGTTACAATAGAGAGGAAGAAACAAGAAGGTCTACATCAAGTGTTGTAGAACGGTTTAGAAAGTTATTCCTAAGCAGAGGAAGTGTAATCTATGAAACTAAATCATATCAATCTTACGGTCACTGACGTTAACACTGCCCGAGAGTTCTTGGCGAAATATTTCGAGCTACAAACCAAGAGCATACGTGGCGATTCATTTGCTGTAATGACTGACGAAAACGGATTGTTGCTCGCCTTAATGAAAGATACCAAGGTCAACTACCCTAAGTCCTTTCATATTGGCTTTTTACAAGAGAGTAAAGAACGAGTGAACGAGATTAATCAACGATTGAAGGATGATGGATTTGATGTGAAACCGCCCAAAATGGCTCATCGCTGGACATTCTATGTTAAAGCCCCAGGCGGATTTACTGTGGAGGTTTTCAGTTGAATGAGGCACATTCAGTACATGGTTTCCCTCATACTCGTACGAATCAAGGGTGTCCGTGACCTAAATGATCTATATGATAAAATCAATTTTACTTTGACTGATACACTAGAATGTGGTCCTTAGAATCAATAAAGTTATAAGACAAAAAAATTTCTGAAAAAGAAAGTGTTAAACAATGCAAATAGGAAGAACAAATAAATGGAAGTAATTTTACTACTCCACAATCGGGCGCGTTTATGGGAGATCATAAGCCTAATTCCTCGTTAAAAACATGGAGGGATTAGGCTTTTTTATATTTCAAAATCATTGAATTTATCCTATTGGTAAATGCATTGGCAGCAAGCGGTACATTTCATGGCAACTGCTGGTGAAAAACATGGCAGAGGTGGTACATTTTATTGGCTGTAATCATTTATATAGCTAAATCATCAACCGACATCAAGGGAATACAAAATAGTGACATTATGTTGAAAGTTAATTTCTAAGGGAATTTATAAGTGATTAAATAAGAATGGAGTGTAAATACAAAACCTGCGTGATTCGTTGTCATGTCGGAAGTTTGAATGCAAGTATCGTTTCGCCAAGAGAGGTGTTTAAGTCAGCCATCCTGAATAACTGCGCATCGATCATAGTCAGCCACCAGCATCCATCCCAGAATGTTACTCCCAGCCATGAAGATATTGAAGTCACGAGAAGATTAGTGGAAGCAGGTAAGATTCCAGGAGTCGAGGTTCTCAATCACCTGATTGTCAATGCTGATGCCGAATACTACAGCTTGAAAGAAAAAGGTAGAATGTAAGATTCGAAGGAGAGGGAGGTTTAATCCCTCTTCTTTGTTATTTTCTTTTTTTTGTGGTAGTTCGTCTTGTTTGGGGGCATCGAACCCCCAACAATACGGCTGCATCTATGCTACGCATGGATGCAGCATAAAACAATAAAAAGTTTGTACTAAAATGGTACTATTCCCGAATTTCATTTCAAGAATTTTAATTGATACTTTGATTAGAAAACATCTCAAAATGTACTTGGAGCATTTTTCTAACACTCATGAAGATAAAATATTGTTGAATTATTTGTGAATATTCAATAAAATCGACAAACAATTTACAAATGATTATATATAATGGGGTTAAGGTGATTCTTTTTTGTCCAAAAAGGTTTTCCTACATTTTTTATAGGGGAGATGTAAATATGGATTTTTATGAAAAGTTACCTACTGATTTTTTAATTGCCTTTTATGATGAAATGATGAAAAACATTGAAAAAGGGTTATTAACGAAAAATATGTATTATGAATTAGGTTTATTGATTTCAGTTGCTCGTCAAAGGGGTATTACATTAGAGCAACCATGCAAATTGTTGATCTAAAGGTTCTGGATGATTTCATTCAATTAACGCAAAATGCCACGTAATTAAGGATGCTTCGTAACCATCTTGTGACTTTAACTACCATCAAAAGAAAAATCAAAAAAATTCCCATATTCATCATGTGACAATACAGGAGTTTTAATCAAATATTTTTATATTGTGTATTTTTACTTACTTGATACATCGTGATGAGATCGTCTAATTTCTGACTGTATCGAAGGGTTTCATTGCTTTTTAAGCCTGTTGCTTTTGCAATTTGGATCAATTCTTCTCTTAATTGATTGATTCGATCTTCTAATTTCTCGATCTCGCTAACCATCATCCATTCCCCTATTTTTCTTTAACTGTTTAATTCGATAAAATCGATTTTCTACGCAATTATTATTATGCGAAAAATTTCACACAATTGGAATACATATGACAAAACAACCTAAAAAGTTACAAAAAATGAAGAACTAAGGAATAAAAGGAGGAAACGAGAGCCCTTTTTAGTTGGTACTTGTCGGTTTCTAGCGGTTTCCACCTGCGAAAATACTTCCTGTAAGTCTATTTGCTGTTTAGCGATATATGTCATTCTATTTCGTGCTTTTAAGTGATTATGAAATGCCAATGCTGAGTTATTTCAGCATGAAAGCTGAAGGTAAAATGTAGATTCAAAGGAGAAGGAACCCTCTCCTTTGTTTTTTTCATATTTTGTATGTTTCCTCTTATTTAGAGCATCGATCCCCAATAAGACGGCTGCATCTATGCTGCGCATGAATGCAGCTTAAAAAACAATGTATTCACTGTTTCAATGTTGACTTAGTCAACATTTTATTTTATGATTGTGTTGACTAAGTCAACAGGAGGGAATAGGATGAAACGCTCCACTAAACGAATTATTGAAACGTTCCCGAAATTTAAAAGTAAGTTAAAAGCTTATGAGAACATCTTATTGGTAGAAGAAGCAATGAAAGGATTAACAGATGTTGAAGCTGTATTCCTCAAATTAGCTTGGTTTTTTGAAGCTCCTGAACAGGAAAGTTTTAATATCGGATTGTTGTATCACCATTTAGAGAATGATTGGCTTGAACTCGCGTTAGAATTAGTGACCCAGTTCTTTCAAGAAGATACGTATTTAATTCAAAAACCTACCCATTCCATTCTTCGAGAAACGCCCGATGATTATTTTAATCAAAAGCAGTTTGCTGATTTCTTATCAGAACATGGCTTGAATTATGATAAACGGAAATTAAATGTGTATTACAGTCGAGGAAAAATACCGAAAGCGGATGTTGAACTTGCAGGTACCCCCTATTGGAGTAAATCTACAGTCGAAACGTATTGCGAACAGGAGAAGAAACGAACGAAAAAGGAATAAGGTAGGAGCTGTTAACAGCAATGTAGCTTGGGTTTCCAAGCTGTTTTTTTCTTTATATTGTATTGTGAATGAGTCGGTGAACTTTTTGTGAATAAACCAGGGATTTCATATACGGTTTACTGTTTGGTAAGGATGAGAATACACAAGTTAAATTAAAAGACGATATTCCACACTTTTTCTTCAATTATTTCGCAATTCAAAATAAAACCTACATTCTATCTATCTCAATATCCATAATTTTGGTAAAATACTTATAAAAGCTAGTTTGAAAGAATCGTAATTAATATCATCATTATGGGTTCGTCATTTTTGATATTTTGCCAATAGGTTGCATTATCAAAAGGGGATTAATACATGTGGATTTGGATTATTGTTTTTGTTCTGTTTTTCGTCCTATCGATCGTGATTAAGGAGGCAGGCTATTATCTTTTTAATCAATATTTATACGGGTCTAAATATGAAAAGCAACTAAAATGGAAGAAAAAAATGATGACCCTTTTCACTTTATTTAAGAAAAAATTACAAATAGATATACATCAAACGAAGAGAGCAAGAGTTCATAAGGAAATCATGTAAGAAAGAAAAAGTAATAGGCTAACTGTACTTTTCTGTGGAGGGGAAAAATGATATTCAAGGCAAAAGAAATAGCAGAAGTGGGAAATCATATTCTTTTTAAGAAAGCAATCAAAGGGATTGTTGAGAAGGTAAATGAAAATTCAGTCATTGTGAATATAACCGAAAATAAGACGGAATTGAAATTTGAAGGAAATAGAACCGTTGTGGCACATAAAAATTACAAGATTTTGGTTGTGCATGATGTGAATGAAAACGTCATATATACTCAATTTTAAATGAATGGATTCCTTTTTTGGACAATAATGCGGTTTTTCCAGAGAAGATAAAGGGAGGATTTCGCCCATTTAAATTAACAGTAAATATATAACTATAAGAAAATTTTTCTGAAAATTCAATTTAAATTTGAAAATGTAAGCGTTTTCCGTTATAATAAATAGTGGGTTGGATGGCATGCGTGGCCGTCAGCGTATCTGGCGTAGGTGGGGCCGATACTAGGGACAGATGTAGATTGTCCTTATAATAAAATACTTAAATGTTCGTTAAATATGTGGAAAATGGGTGAAGGAGAATAATAAGAAAAACTTCATATCAATAATACGTACTGGATCGATTAAATCGCTATCCAGTTTTTTATTGGGAATTTATACTTCGATATTTAGAAACGACTTTTACGACACCATTCATTCTTCTAAAATTTTAAGATATGAAATGGGCAACGCTTGAAATGCTTACCCTCTAATTGTCTATCATAATTGTTACGTTTGCACTCGTCCATATAACAGCCCTTCTCAGCTTAAGCGCAGCTGGAAGGGCTAAATGTTTTAACTAGCGGAAACACTGAAAACTGTTCACCGTTACATTCGTGGTATTTCATTCATTTTTTCGTTTTGTTCCATTTGATTTAATTCACTCCTTGTGTATCTATTGGAGAAAAATAACACTAGGATGAAAAAAATCAAGCAACCACCCATTACCAACAAGAAATATTGCAACCCTAAAACGAGAACTGAAAACTCCATTCAAATCCCCCTCGTATAATGACTTGTCTTCTATGTATTTCTATGAATGTGAAAAAATCCCTTCAATTAAAGCGCAATAATGTAAAGGTTTGACCTTTTTATGGTAAGTATTTATTTGACCATTACATTGGTTAAGGAAAAGAAATCAAGATTGATGGTGGATCTCAGTTCATCCTGAATTTGAATTTTTTTCTTTAGAGGATCAATTTTTGTTACAAATCCAACGCGTGAAGTAAAAAAGCCGTTTGTCCATGTGGTAATTTCTAATAGCTTTTTGGTGGCCATGCCTTCAAATAATAGCCGTTCCATCTCTTCAATTTTTTTTTATCGAGATGTGGCCTAGGAGTTTTATGATCATCCTCCCAAAGATCCTTCAACATTTTTATGGTTTCAGGCATGAAAAAGCCATTCCATTTCTTCATACCACGATCTTTATGGTCAGGCAGATCCTGTTGCCCGTAAAACTTCTACGGAAGTAAATGTTGATTCTATCTCCGTTCTAAAATAGTTGTTTTATATACGCCCTTAGCTTCATCCATAATAAAGGATAAAGCTAAGGGTTTTTATCATAAATTGTTTTTTCATTAATCTTCGACAATCGGGCGCTTTAATGAAGTTAAGTATATGTTCAAAATAAGCTTTTATATAAAAAATATAATGCCATAAACGACATTTTTTAATTGCCAAAAACAAAAATAAGTCGATATAAATAAGCCCACTATCTCTGTATAAAGAAATAATGGGCCTATTCATTTACATATATATAAGATTTGCTTAAGCGGCGGGGATGCTTTTCTTATGTTTTAATTGAAGAACAAAAAATAATAAAGTACCAGCATTAAAGACAAATCCAAACACGGCTAACATTAGTGCATGGCTCCATACATCATGCAGATCATTTCCAATCGAGATAAGGTCACGAAATCCTTTTATCGCGTACGTCATTGGAAGGAATGCATGTATGTGTTGGTAAAATGGAGGTGCTAAAGCTATAGGGAATGTGCCAGAGCTGCCGCCAATTTGCAGTAAGAGTAGAATGAATCCAAGCATCTGTCCGATTTTTCCCAAAATGGTACAGAGCATTTGCACCAAAGATAGGAAAGTAAGACTCGTCAAAATTGTAAATAGATATAAGCCCCATACATGTTTAACTTCTAGGCCCATGCCTTGGATAAGTATAGTTACTGCTAGAATAGATTGAACCAACCCAACCATAATAACTACACTGTGCTTACTGAGAAACCAAGAAGCCCCAGATGATGGTTCTAACGGTGTTTCCTTAAGTTGATAGGTAGAAACGAAAAATAATGCACTAGCCATCAAGCCTATAGCCAAAATATAAGGAATTAAGCCAGCTCCATAATCATTTACCTCACTGATTTTGTGAGATTCCAACTTTGTTGGATTAGAAAACATGTCAAAATTTTTATCATTCAATTTCAGTTCATTCGCTTTTGTAGCACCGGATTGTAACGAAGAAAGTAATTGACCTGTTCCGTTAGATAGTTGGGAAGCTCCTTTATATATTGATGCGGAACCTTCTGCAAGTTTTTGAGAGTCTTCACTTAACTGATTTGCATTTGAGTTAAGTTTTTCAATCCCTTTCACAAATGGATTGCTTGCATGTTCGATTTTTAAAATACTGTCTGAAACAGC
This sequence comes from Bacillus sp. ISL-77, assembly GCF_018613105.1. Taxonomy (NCBI): domain Bacteria; kingdom Bacillati; phylum Bacillota; class Bacilli; order Caryophanales; family Bacillaceae; genus Bacillus; species Bacillus sp. ISL-77. Next base: position 11,370 of record NZ_JAGGQY010000079.1, on the reverse strand, counting down.
GCTGGTTCCATTCGTTAATTTGTTAGCACCACTATGTCCTTCGGCTAACATTTTGTTAAATGTCCCTAGATTTGAACTGAAGGTATGTTGCCCTTCTGCCAATTTTTTAGCGCCTTCAACCATCGATAGTTGTCCTTTTACAAACTGATCAAGTTGACTCTGCACTTGCTGTGAACCTTGTGAAACGGTTAACAGCATAGACCCGAATTCAGTGATTCCTTGTTCTAAATCAACCGGCGCTCCTGTGGTGGAAGGAGACATGAAATGATCCAAATTCGAAAGCAACTGTTGTTTCTCTTGCTCTGAAAGACTTTTGCTTGTATTGATAAGCTCTTTTTGTTCTTTAATTAGTTGGTTCTGGCCCTGAATAATTTGTTGTAAGGAGTTCAGTTGGCTTATTATTTCAGGCTTTTTTTCATTTACATCCTCTAACGCGATCAAAAGTGGATCAATTTTTTCTTGAATCCCAATTGTACCCTGGTATGCCTGCTGTAAGTTTCTTTTAAGATCGTTAGCTCCTTGTTCTAATTCTTTAGAACCTTTAGAAAGAATTTCGCCATTTTTGTTAAGGACTCCCAAGCCATTTTCTAAATTACCCATCCCACTATGAAGTGTTTGAACCCCGTTAGACAGTTGGCCAATTTCCGTTTGAAATTGTTGTGTTCCATTGTATATCCTTTGTGTGCCGTCTTTAAATAAGACGGTGCCAACAGCTAAACTCTGCAAATAGTCTTGTAGGGTTTCGGAAGCATTTGTAATTTTGTTGGCAGCCTGGTCAATTTTATTCGCTCCGTCAGTTGCTTTTTGTAAATTATCACCTACTTGATTTAAACTATTAAATAATGTGATTGCATATTGTTTTGTGATAGAATTTGATATTTTCTCATTGATTTTACTCATTCCAGAGGTTGCTATCTTTGATGCAGTATAGTTTTTCCCTGGATTTGTGTAATATCTCAAGCCCATTTTACTAGGATGTTCGTCTAACAAGGATGATCCATTTTTAGAGAAATCATTTGGAATTTCGACTACCATGTAAAAATCTTCATTTTTTAATCCTTTAAACGCTTCTTTACTATTGGTAAATGTCCATTTAAACGAGTGATTCTGTTTCAAATCATGAACCAAGTCTTTTCCCAACTGCAAATTCTGCCCAGCAAATGTTGATCCCAGATCTTTATTTACTACTGCAATTGGAAGGTCCCCAGTTTTAGAATAGGGATTTCTAAAAGCGGATAGAAAAATGCTGCTATAGAGCAACGGTATAAAAAGGATGGCTATCAATGTTAATCCAGTTTTGCGATGGCTGAAAATATTTCTCCACTCGCCCCTTATCATATTCAACTATTTTATCCCCCATTGTTTCCGGGTACCGATTTATTTTGTAGGACCCTTATTTCATAGGCTAATTTTACTATAAGATGTCCTTGGGTGTTAGTACTTCATTTTTCCATTTTGAATACTTTTTATATTGACCCAATTCACCTTCTGGAAACGATTAGCCCACATTGTTTAAAATCTTGGCTAAAAACATACCGAACGTACTCTGGGCGGCAGCACTACGGACTGATCAGAAAGGAAAAAGCACCCTTTCTGTCATTCCGTACGTGTCGCTTCGGCATTAAATGGCCCGATAACCACGGACTGTACGGCTCACGCCTACATTCCGTAGGTTCCTGTTCCATTTACAGCTTACGCCGCCATACTGAACGAGCCGAAAATCGGAAAATCAAAAGATTAAAAGAATAAAAGACAAAAGGAGAGCAGCCGAAACGGCTGCTTTTATTATTGATTTTTCCCTTTTGCCTTCCGAATCTTAAAACAACGCAAGCCTTCTAACCTTTCAGCCGGTAGGAACCCGAACCTTTCCGGCTGGAAGCTAAGAAGGCTAGTCAATCGGTCAAGGGGCAAAAAACTTTTTTACTTAAAGGCGCTAACGCAACAGCAAAAAACTTTTTGTGCGAAGAGCATCCTTGACCCATTGCCTATGCGTGTTTTTCGTTCTACTTGCAAAAGGGGAAAAATCATCCCCCTATGGGGAACTCACCCGCTTCGCAAGTCAAAAGGAAAAAGAAAATCTTAATACCAAACATCAAAGATCTAAAGAACCATAGAAAATCAAGGGAGGAAAAGCAAATGACAAAAAGCGTGTATGAAATCATTACAGAAAAAATCATCTAAAAATTAGAAAAGGGCGTTGTACCGTGGCGCCAGCCGTGGACCAACTCCAATGCGGTGAACTGGAAAACACAAAAACCATACCGGGGAATCAATATTTTCCTAGTGGAGCCGGGGGAATATGCATCCAAAAAACAGATTTTAGAAGCAGGTGGACGAATTAAAAAAGAGGAATTAAAAAATTCTCATATCATTGTCTATTGGCTTTGGAAAGAGAAGGAGGACGAAGAATCAAAGGAGAAAAAGACTTTTGCCAAACCTTTCTATTACCGTGTTTGGGAGATTAATAAACAGTGTACCGGCTTAGAAAGTAAAAGAAGCATTGAAACCTTTGATCATGATCCCATTGAAAAGGCGGAGGAAATTTTTAAAGGATATATCAACGCACCAGATTACACGTTTCATTCAGGTAAGGCTGTTTATTACCCAACATGGGATAGAATTAATTGCCCACCGATTAAAGATTTTAAGGTCCCGGAGGAATATTATTGCACCCTTTTTCATGAACAAATACACAGCACCGGACATAAAAGCCGATTAGCACGCCCAGGTATTATGACTGAAGGTGTTGCATTCGGGGATGAGATTTATTCAAAAGAGGAATTAGTCGCGGAAATGGGTGCGGCGATGTTGTGCGGAGTGGCTGGAATAGATAACAGTACCATCGAAAATAGCGCAAGCTATATCAATTCGTGGTTACGAGCTCTAAAGAAAGAGAGTCGATTAATTTTACAAGCAGCCGCTCAAGCCCAAAAAGCTGCAGATTATATTTTAGCTGAAACAAAGGAACATTCGATAGACGAAAATTAAAAGGAATGAGTCACTCATAAAATCACAATCACAACTTTCACCGGCTGATCTGTCAGCCGGTGAAAGGGTACATCGAACAGGTTCAACTAAATCCATAGTATGCTACAAAGGAGTGAAAGAATATGAAGGTTTTTCAAGTAATTTATTTTGCAAATGGCTTACAAAGAATATCGATTGTAGTGGCCACAAGTGAAGAAAAGGCAGAAAAAATGGTTTCTAAAGACTTTGACAGGAAAGATCTTTACCAATTAGATCGAATCCAAGAATGTGAACTGACTACGGAAAGTATTATTCATACCGAGGTGATAGAAATGGTTTGATACAAATCCTTTGAACCTAGATGCCTTAGAATACTTGTCATTTTAACAATATAAGAGACAGCACCGGCTATATTCTAGCCGGTGAAGCTCACGGTTGGAGGAAAAAAACATTCGTTTTTTTCTTGATAAAAAGCAGGCATCGAGCCTGCTTCACGGTTGCTACAGCAACCTTAAACCTTTGAAAGATGAATCGAGGAAAAGATGATGTTTAAAGTAGGCAGAGCTGAAAACCTTTAAGATTAAGAGAATAAAAGAATAAAAGGTAGAGGAAAACATCCTATTTTCGGCTAGGTGCACCTTTTCAAAAACGAATAGAGCAATGAATTTCTCACTGGGTGTAACGTTCAAAAAACAGTCCCAAAGGAGAGGATCCGAATTGAAAACTTGTCCATATTGCGGTAGCAAAATCGAAAAAATAAATCATGAGTATTACTATTGTGATTTTTGTTGTATGCAGCTTGATGCAAGGATTGTTAAAGAAAATCATGAACGCCTAGACGTTCGATTTCGTGATTTTGCTTTTGCTTCCTATATTGATAAGACCACACCGGAAATTATGACATTATCCACCTTTGAGCTCCTGTATTTACTTAAAATGATCCGGAAAGAGCGTAATGACATGTATCATCATATGCATGTATTTCACCGGGCTAGTGAGGCTGGAAGTAACAATTACAAAGAAGCTGAAAAAGATTCAGGCCGAGATTATCTATATTTCACGAAAAAGGCATTTGTTGTGGAAAATATCATTCGCTCACGGATTGGTTATGTTCCAGCAAGAATTACTGAAAATGATTTAGCAAAGTATCTTGAAAACATCAAAAACGACAAAAAAGGTCTAATGATTATTCGGACCAAGAGACAAAAAGTTGAATAATAACGGTATAATATGGGAAAGTATGTGCTTGAGTGTTATATGTTACTGAGGCTCCGACTGCCCCCGGAGCCTTTTAGTATGTGAGAAAGGAATTTAATTCCAATGATTTTATAGACAAAAAAATTCAATTTTATATAAGCTTAAGGAAAGAAGAGAAACAGGAACATAATTACTCTTTTGTAGTGAATTTATAAAAAACTAAGATAAATAAAAAAAGAGCCTTTTAGCCCTTACTCAAAGAGAAATAATTTAGTACCAGCCCCACCTACGCTGCATACCTCGATGGCCACGTTTGCCATCCGACCCAATAAAAATTATTATTGAAAGCACTTCCATTTTCGATATGAATTTACTTAGTGAATCAAAAAACCCCTCTTTTGAGGGCTTTTCTTATGATGCATAAACTTTATTTTTCAATGTAGAAACTGCTTTTAAGAATTTATCAACATCTTTTGTAACGTGAGTTGGCTTTAATTCTCTGTGAGTTCGACGAAGAGTTTGAATATCCTTTGCTCCCATAATACCGATACTTGCTGTCGGAATACGTTCTTTAATTAAGTTATAAGCCTCTTTACCAGCATTCGGGTGCGGAGCTTCTAGGATTATTAGGGCTTTGGCATCTGTGGAATAGATATAAACCTTACTCTTTCTCATCATTTGCTACTTTATGCAGCGGCTTTGTCATATCTAAACGGTCAAGTTTTTGTTGTATAGATGAAGCTGTTTTATATCTGTATGAAAAATCTACACCAGGTATGTCCCAAATTAAATCATCGATTTGCGGAGGACAATCATAAGTGTTTAAGTAATAATCGTCAATTTGTTTTACTAGTTCTAAAAAGAGCTCTTCATTAAACCCTTTTACTTTCATATTGCCATTAAACCATGGACTTTCAACGATTATTTCTTTTAGTATTACCCAAATTTCCCTATAAGGTAACATCAGGACAACCCCTTACATTCTGATAAAGTAAATTTACCACAAATTCAGAAGGTAGAGTTTGCTTTTTTCGTCCTTTTAATTAATTCTTGTATCGTCTACCCACCTTGCTATTGTTGAATTTTGATTCTGGATACAAAAAGGAATCCTGTTTTGAGGAATCCTTTTTACATATCGAAAAAATCATCCGGTTTAGCAGATGGATCTATTTCCTTCAAAGCTTTAACAATTTTACTTATTGTCCTGGTTGTAGGTGCTCGGTCAATGTCTCCAGCTGCTAAGTCGTTAATTGTATTTCTACTAACTCCAGCCTTGTTCGCTAACCATGATTGAGAAATTCCCCGATTATCAAGCCATTTCCCTAGTTTACTTCTCTTTTTACCCAATCCAAAGAAACTAAACAAGATCACTTTTCCCACTCTCCCATTTTTTATATGTTGGTCAAGTCATGTCCAAAATGACAAAAATAAATACCTTATGTGACATAAAAATGTGTCAACTTGGACAAACGGTGCAGCATAGGCTTTTATCACAGAGTAGGAACTGCATCTGATTTATATCAGATAGATAAGAACTACATTTGAAATGGTTCGGAAAAGGAGGAATAAGGCATGCCAGGGATAAAGAAAATTTCTCTTGTACTAAACACGGATGATCCAGAGCAGGCGGAATTATATAACTTCGTGAATTCTCTTCCAAACGGTCGAAAAAGGAACAGTAGTGCCTTTCTTCGTACTCTTGTTGACCGGGAATATCAAAAGAAAAAAGAACAATTCCTTGCTGAAATGAAAAGGGTAATGAACGAAAAAAAGACGCCAGAAGCGTCTAATGTGAAAGTAATTAAACCGATTAAGAAAAATATCACTTATTTAGCTAAGGATGTTAACCAAAACTCCAATCAGAGCCCCAATTGCTCCACCAATAATAAAAGTCATCCCTAACACCTTCTTTTGTTGGATTTATTCGTATCATTCCCAATTGAATAAAAAACATACAAGGAGTGGACAGCATGAGAACACAAACCCTTGATTTTAAACAATTTGTTAGTAAGGAGAAGTTTCCTATCGATGAAGTATTAAAGTTGCTAAAAGATAAAAATTTAAAGAAATTAGTCAGTATTGGCGGAGGATTAATGCTTGTATTGGTACCTAAATCAGCATTAGCGGCAACTAAAGCTTCAGCAGACCAAACTTTCAGTAATTTATGGGATGCAATCCTTAACGTCGTGGACTGGATTGTGGTTGGCGTATTTGTTTTTGCAGGAGTGGCTTGGATGTTCGGTCACCGTACCAAAGCCTTGGAGTTGATCATCGGCGGTGCAGCTGGCTATCTCCTAGCACGGCACGCTATCGATATTAGGGACTTCTTAAAAAAACTATAGGGAGGTGGAAACGATGGGATCCAAGACAATTATTATGCTCTGCCTGTTAGGATATAGGATTTACGCCAAAAACAAACCCATTAAATCGGTGAATTTTAACGCATTCCTTCACAAAGGAGGGAATAAGCATGAAATTTCGTTTATCAAGTGAATATGGTGAGCTTTCAGAGGTTCGAAACATGGTTCCTCATCATGGAATTGATTTGGCTATGCCTGAAGGGACTGAATTAAGAAGCGTTATGAATGGAATCGTTGAAAGGGTAGTCGATTTTGGCAATGACAATCTAGGAAAGGGTGTATTTATCCGCAACGATGACGGCACTTTGTCTATTTACGGCCATATGTCCAAAATTAAGGTAAAGGCAGGGGAACATTTAACAGCGGGGGAATCTTTCGGATTTGCGGGGAACACAGGCCACTCAACAGCAGCACATTTGCATTTTGGTATGAAGGATGCTGCGGGTCACAGGATGGATCCTACACCGGTTACGGAGAATGTTTCGAATATGTCAGGCAGTGATTTTCATTTCAGTCAAATAGGTAGCGTTTTGCTGGATAAGTATAATAAATTCGCTGATAAAGTCATTGGTGCGGAAATGGATATGGTGATGAAGCCTGCACAACATACCTTGCAAGATTGGTTAATTTGGTTAGGGCATACTCTAACGGATTTAATGCCTGAAATCGGCACAGCCATAACCATTGCAGCTGGAATCACCATAATGTTTACGGGGAATTTCCCTAAATATATCACTCGTTGGGGATTTGCAATGATGGGGGTGATTTCGTGGATTTTACTCGCAAAATAAAAGCCATTAAAGTATCGGATTACTTTGTTTATCAAAGAAACAGAATGATCACTTATCGAATAATACCTCATATTTCGGTAACGAATAACAGCAATTATAAGATGTGGCGGATTCTTCACAAGATGTATGAAATTTATAATAAAGTCCCTTCAAGAATAAGTAGGGAAGGGTTTCAAGTAACGTATCGGGAAAAGGATAGTATTTGGTTTGATGTTGTATTCAGGCAGAAGGATAATGAGAAACGGATTGAGTTTTATGTAAGTACATCAGAGATTTGGGCAAAGAAATTCCGTGAAATCCTTGAAAATTATATGAAGGTCACAGTAGAAGAGGTTGAAACGAACGTACTTGAAATCCCTGCTAAAAATGAAATCGTACTCCATGAAATCAGACTATCCAGGCATGATATATTTTCTCTTCGGATAAATGCTACGGAACAAACTACCCCTATCGCCTCAATATTGACGGCACTTGATGATATTTCAATGGATGAAGACTTTGCCCGTCTTTCTGTTTGCACTGAAACATTTGACCGTAAGAAATGGGCTAGAAACGGTCATTGGGCTAACGAAAAACTAAGAAAAGGGATAATACCTGTAAGAGCAAGAATCACCCCTAGCAAGGTTCAGAAGGCTCTTAAAACAGGTATATCCACCTTTGCAAATGAAGTGTATGACGTTCTAAATGACATTATGAATGCCATATCTAACACATTCTTTAAGAGTGCCAAAGGATTTGAAAAGAAGAAAGTATTTGATCGTAAGCACGCTTTGATTGAAGAACTGCATACCACCAAAGTAAAAACAGAAGGAAAGTTAAATCAACCTGTATGGAAGACCTATATCCGTGTAGCTGCAGCAACAGAAAATAAACTGCGTGCGGATCTAGTCGCGAATACCATTAGTAGTGCTTTTGCTGAAATAGCTGGCGACAATGAATTGTTGCCTTATAAGGTACGCTTAAAAGCTAGGAAACAAGAAATCATCAATGAAATGAACACTCTCCATTTGTCTAAAACAACTATGGCAGATGGAGATGTATCTTTATTGTCCTGTGATGAGATTTCAAAAGTAGCTATTCAAATGCCGACTTCCATCATCCAACAACGGTATGAGAATGAATTAGCTGTTAATAAGAAGGTAGAAATAGATATATCGTCCATTTTCATTCATCAAGAAAAGAAAGCTGGTGTAAGAATAGGGGATATTGTCATTAACATCGGCAGCAATAATATCCAATTGAATGAACAACCATTGAAAAGTCATGAAGTAAATAGCAATAGCATCTTAATTGGCCACGCAGAGTACAAAGGAAAGGATATTCCTATTGGCATTCCTTTAGGCAATCCAGAAGAAACATACAAAGGTTATGTTGCTATGGGAGGGATGGGGAGCGGTAAAGATACAATGATTCAAAACTTTGTTACTGAAGCCTCGCTTAAGCACAATATAAGCTTTGTTGTCATTGACCAGGTAAACAAAGAAGGGCTTCAAGGTATGGCGAATGGTATTAGAGACTGCCTCCCACCTGAAAAAATCATTGATATTGAATTATCCGACGATAATTACCTGCCTCCACTGGATCTAACCGAAGTAATGGAGAAATTGGGGCGTAAAGGTGCAGATAGGTTTGCCAATGAATTGATTGATTTCTTTGGGGATTTAGAGTCAATGGGGCAAAGTAGGAAGATTTTAAGGGCTTTTGCTCAAGCTTCAAACGGCAGCCTATACAACATTAAGCGATTGCTTGAAAGTGAGCCTTTTAGAGCGGAAACAGCAAGGAAACTAAGGGAAGAAGGGAAAAAGAGATTAGCTGAAGAAATCGAGAAGTATCTAAGTGAATATGAGTTGGTAGAAAAAAGGAATAGCAAAGGGGAAGTAACTTCCTCAGATATGAAATGTACAAAAGACGGTCAAAAGTCTTTAGATGGAAAAACAAGTGCTATTTATAACCGATTAGATGAATTCATGGGGGATTCGACGTTATTTGAAATCTTCGCTCAACCCCCTAAAGCAGCAATGAACCTGGAGCAATGGATGAGGGAAGGAAAGGTAATCATTTTCAGAGTGCCGGATAGAATCCTTTCTACGGTTGCAGTAAGAACATTGGTTCACTGGATAACGTTAAAAGTATTGATGACAAGAATGTTAATGACTGTAGATGATCAACAGAACGGTGCTTTCATCGTTTTTAACGAGCCGCAGACCTATTTAGCAGAGAATAAAGGTCTTGCAAAGCTATTGTCTAGGATCGCTGTTCAAGGGCGTAAAGAAAGGCTAGGAAGCATCTTTGCGTGTCACCATTTGGGGCAGTTAAAGGAGATTTCAGAGGACTTAATATCCGGCGGGGTAAATTGGCTGCTCTTCAAGAACGACAATGAGAACACCTTTAAACGGCTGGAAACACAGCTGCAACCTATCTCCGTGGAAACAGCCCTGAACATACCGAACACCAAAACAACACGGCACGCCATCTGTATTTTAAACTTCGGAGGAGAACGGAAGCCGGCGTTCTTGGTCCGAATGTTGAAGCCTTTCTATGAACGATATAAGCCATATGACAATTCTTTTTTAACCAAGCGGCACTCTAGAATGTTCGGAAGGCATTATGAAGAAATTGAGGAGTTAATTGATCAGGAAGAAAATAATTTTAGAAAAAAGGATACCAAATAGGATAGGACCTGCATTTTTTGGGATATCCGTGCATATGCTGCTTGTGAAGCAATCGCCCACAACAGCGATGAGGCAAACTATGCCCTTCGGCCAAAAGGTCGATGGGTTTTATTTTTATATAGTAGTTCCGAACTAATTCTGAACTACTTCCCCTGTATTAGACTCTACTGCATGGTAAAGGTAGCTATTTTTATTTACATAAAAAAGAAGCCAGGGTTATCCCTCTTGGCGGTTCAAAATGACTGTCCGAGCCGTCACCTTCTTTCCTGGAAAAAACATAGTCTAGAAAGATAGATTGTCAATAATAAGCCAGGATTACAACCGAAAAGGGGGAGGTATTTCTCTGAATGGAACACTGGCTGTTCTTACACAATCATACCAAGGGGCAGCTACTTCGTCGTTGCGTTTGCATTTTGATTCTGAATTGAATATCGCATATGCCTGTAAATGTTTGATGTACACCTTTTTACTCTCTCAGTGTTAGACAAAGCTATTAAGATAGTATTTCCACAATTACCAAAGTGAAAATAGGTAAAATAGTAAAAAAATATTGCACTAGGATACCAGAAGTGTTAAAATTTAAAAGTTGCTTTAAAAAATGTATCAATTGAAAACCAAATCTATTAAAAGAATGTAAATTTTAGTTGATATATACAAAGTAATGTGATATGATTGTTTTTGTCGCTTTTTTAAAAAAGAAGTGTTGTTCTTTGAAAACTAAACAAAAAAAGACGTGTAAACAAACAATATTTATTAGTGAATCTTTCTTTTGAAAGTGAAGCTAAGCCAACGTAACTTTATGAGCTAATCAACTTTCTTGGAGAGTTTGATCCTGGCTCAGGACGAACGCTGGCGGCGTGCCTAATACATGCAAGTCGAGCGAATCTTTAGGAGCTTGCTCCTGATGGTTAGCGGCGGACGGGTGAGTAACACGTGGGCAACCTGCCTGTAAGACTGGGATAACACCGGGAAACCGGTGCTAATACCGGATAATCCTTTTCCTCTCATGAGGAAAAGCTGAAAGTCGGTTTCGGCTGACACTTACAGATGGGCCCGCGGCGCATTAGCTAGTTGGTGAGGTAACGGCTCACCAAGGCGACGATGCGTAGCCGACCTGAGAGGGTGATCGGCCACACTGGGACTGAGACACGGCCCAGACTCCTACTGCTGCCTCCCGTAGGAGTCTGGGCCGTGTCTCAGTCCCAGTGTGGCCGATCACCCTCTCAGGTCGGCTACGCATCGTCGCCTTGGTGAGCCGTTACCTCACCAACTAGCTAATGCGCCGCGGGCCCATCTGTAAGTGTCAGCCGAAACCGACTTTCAGCTTTTCCTCATGAGAGGAAAAGGATTATCCGGTATTAGCACCGGTTTCCCGGTGTTATC
>NZ_JAGGQY010000007.1:32906-100956 GCF_018613105.1 Bacillus sp. ISL-77 | reverse complement strand
CTTTACAACGGGTACAGTTTAAATCCTTCGGAACCTTTTTTATCGTTAATGGTGAGATAATCTCTTCGAAAAAATCCCCCTATCTATCGCTCTTCCCCCTTTAACTCCCTGCTCTCCGCGCGAATGGATGCTTTTCTCGCTCCTTTAAGTCTTCTTTTACTATTCGGGAATACGGCTAAAAAGGAAACCTTGTTATCTTCTTTTATAGCAAAATGATTGAGAAGCTCGAACACTTCTTTTTCTGTTAGATCGATATCTTCTTTAACAATTTGCAGCGAATGACGGTGACGGTGGTAGCTGATTTGAATATTGGAATTATTGATTTGGATGGGAATGATTGCTTTTTTATAAAACGGAATAGATTGGTATGGAATATCTCCCGTTGTATGGGGCGACTGGGTAGAGAGTTGTAATGCATCGAAAAAACTTGGTTTACTTTTGATTTCAACTTTTTGGTTGTTGTTTTGCTCACCAATAAATATGATTAAGTTTTTTTCCACAAATATAAATACCTCCCAATATTACAGTTATTTACACCAATTATCATTATTCGACGATAATTTCCAAATTCCTTTAATGTGATTCTCCACCAATCCTTATTCTTTCGCCATCGTACATCATTTTGACATAAATGATTGTGCGCAATTCACACATTCAAACTTAATGGTCAATTTTCCCGTTAAGTTAAAACCATGAATTGTTTTAATGGCGGTGAATTAAATGTCTTTATAAGAAAAATTAAGGAAATTGCGCGACAACCGAAACTGGTCCCAGCAAACGCTTGCCGACATGATGAGGATGGATCGGTCCACAGTAAGTCGCTACGAAACGGGTAGAAGTATTCCCAACTATCAGACGGTGGTTCGATTTGCAGAAATTTATCAGGTCGATAAGGAATATTTGGTGGAGGAGCTCGATCAGCTGCTGCCTAAAACGGAGGGGTCCGGATTCATCGCGAAGGAGACCAGCGACGATCACGATCTGCTCATTATTAACCAGTTTCTTCAGAAAGAACCTGATTTTAAAATGGCCTTATTAGAGCTTTATCTCATGCCGCCCAAACGGAAAGCTTTTTATATTGATTCATTTATCAGCCAGATTAAGGTGAGTAAGCATCATAAGGATAAGTTTTAAGAAAAAGGTTTTCCTGTTTAAGCAGTTTACAATCGTATAAACATCAAAAAAGCCGCTGACGATTTCAGCGGCTTCTTTTTTAAAAAAACAGGGGGGTTTTTTTCATAGTATATCCTGATTGATTATTTTTATACCTGTAGACAACAAAAAAATTCCGGCAATTACATGCCGGAAAAATGGAGATGAAACACGGAGCTGTATTTGATTTTCTATATAAAAAGTCGGTTGCGGGGATATTTTTTTAAAAATATTCGCCTGGCAGCTTGAATATGATGCAACCAAGGCGATTTTTTTGAATATCACTCAAAAACGAAAAGGAATGTTTTGTGAAGAATCGTGTGGATGTGAGGAGTAAATTCTGATGAGGTTGTCTCTTTCCTTGATTTCATGTTGTTGTTCCTTAATGGCCCATTCTAATTGGCAGACGCGCCTTTGGAGGCTGTCGACGTTTTTGTTGGCATTTCCCACCATCTTAATTAAGCTTTCCAGTAATTGCTCGAGGTTGCTGGCCATTTCATTGTTAGACCCCAATCGTCATTTCCTCCTTTTTTGGCTCAGGCGCTACTTCATGCGGCTTCGAGCTTAGGAAGCGGACTGTTTCGGCGATCACCTCGGTCACATACACCCTTTTCCCCTCTTTGTTATCGTAGTTCCGGGTTTGCAATCTCCCGGTGATCCCAACGACTGAACCTTTACGGCAATACTTGCATGTATTTTCTGCCGCTTTGCGCCAAAGTGTGCATTGAACGAAATCTGCTTCAATTTCACCGTTTTGATTGCGATAGTGACGAGTCACTGCTAAAGTGATATGAGACACTTGTGTCCCTTCTGTTGTCTCTTTTAATTCCGGGTCCCGCGTCAATCTGCCAACCAATGTGACTTGATTGATCATTTTTTCATCTCCTTTTTGTTTGATGGTCCTAGCATAGCCCGTTGGACTGATGGTTGTAAAACAAGGAAAAGGAAGTTATCGAGGCTGATTATTGCAGGATAATCGGTTTTTCTTGGGGGTTTTTGTCAAAAATGAAGTTCCTTTTTTGCAGAAAAACTAATCTTTGAAATTTCGACAAATATTATTCGACATTTGCTTTAAGCGAACCTATGTTATAATTTAGGAAAAAGAAATCAGGAGGTTGTGATGAAATCTTTTAAATTGTACTCATTAGATGTGGTCGAAAATGATGCTTCAGTTGAAGTTCCGTTGGTGGATGGCTTGATTCTTAATAAGGAAGACGAGCGCTCGACATGGCTGCTTGAGGCGTATACAGATTTGTCCCTCTATGATTATTTCAAAAAAATTTCCGAGCAAGACCGCGACCTTATTGTCGAAGCTGTCATCACCAAGAAAGATAATGCGCCTGCTTATTTTCAAACAAAAATTTGTTCATTGACTAAATTCGAAAAGCATATCAGCGTTTTGTTCGAAGGCAGCATTCGCCGCAACAAAAGTGATTACTCCGAACTACTGCTCGAAAGTCTCCTCCAAAAAGGGCTTGAGGGTCCCGCGCTGCTTACCGAATTTAGGGATAAAATAAAAAGCAAACCGAAACTAAAAGTAAAAAACGAAATAAAATAGAAGCAAAGGGACAGGCAGATGCCAGTCCCTTTTTGTTTCAGATAAGCAAGTTTAAGTATTGAACTTAGATAACTGTCTAGCTCCAGCGCCCAGCGGCTAGTGTACTTCGCCCTTTTCCCTACGATAAGTCAAAGGGCTCCAGTCCATACGCCCCTAAACGGGCGCTTCCGCTTTTCTTATTTACTCGTCTTTATTGTCTCTATCATTCACGTCAATATCATCTTCGATTATTTCTTCCTTTTTAGTGTTGCTATCCTTAGTTGGATCTTTGTCGGTATCGGTATTTTTGTCCTCTGACGGTGGATAGTTGTTGTTGTTGTCGTTTAAGTCCAGGTTGTCATTTAAGTTATTGTTGTCGTTTAATCGATTGTTGTCATTTAATCGATTGTTGTTAAGATTGTCATTGTTATTTAGGTTGTTATCTGCTGGATTATTCACAGCTGGTGGCGGTGGATTTTGATCATCATTGTCATTATTACAGCCTGTTAACACAACAGCAGATAAAATCGAACCTGCGAGCAAAAGAAATAACTTTTTCTTCAAATTCATGTACCCCTTCCAAACATAGTTTGACCTATCTTTTATTGGTCTGTTTTTAGGGTTCCCGACATCTTTCAATTGATAGCATGCATTTTTTTACAAAAATGTTCAAAGTTTATTGTTGCAACCATGTTTTGCGTTCCAACATGAACTAAAAGACGACCAGAATCTTCTGGCCGCCTTCTCTTGTTATTCTTTTTTCTCGCCTAAGGCAAATGTGATTTCCGCTTCGCAGGCAACTTCGCCGTCAACGGTTGCAACGGCTTTCCCTTTGCCGATTGGTCCGCGCAAGCGTACGATTTCCACTTCAAGACGAAGCTGGTCGCCAGGCTTGACTTGTTTTTTAAAACGACAGCCATCAATTCCTGCAAAAAATGCTAAGCGGCCGCGGTTTTCTTCTTTTTTCAACATAGCGACAGCCCCAACCTGTGCCAGTGCTTCCACGATTAACACACCAGGCATCACTGGATAATCTGGGAAATGGCCGTTGAAAAATTCTTCATTGGCGCTGACGTTTTTAATTCCGACGGCGCTTTTTCCTTCTTCCACTTCTAAAATTCGATCGACCAACAAAAATGGGTAGCGATGTGGGATGATTTCTTTGATTTGTTCGATATCAAGCATTATTTAGTACCTCCTACTAGTAACAAGTGTCTATTTCCTATTCTACTACTTAAGGTATACAAAAAGGAAGGGATTTACGTCCCTTCCTCCATTTATTTTCCTTTTTGAACTAAATCAATAATATGTGTCCAAGTGGATTCTTGGAAAACTCCTGCCACTTTTCCGCCGCCAAGCATGCCGTAACCGACAACAGCGCCTGCCGTCACACAGAAGATGGCCATTACTACTAATAGAACGAGCCGCAGCCAAATCGGAATGAGCCGTATTCTGATCCGTTGGTACGAAACAGGTGCTGTCTCCGCATTCTTACCCGCGCTGTTCGTGGTGTTTGACTCTTTGGGCCTTTGGGCCTCACGAGTTGGGCTGGTTTTCGTTTCTTTGACCCCTGGCGTCTCGCTTTTCTGACGCGGCTGTTTGGTTTTTGCCTGTTGACCCGCATCCTGAGTTTTTCTTGCGACATTCAGGGCTGGTTTTTTTAAACCCTTTAGTCTACCTGCTACGTTCTTGGCTAGTATCTCTACAATCTTTGTTGGCGCTTGTTTCTCTACGACCTTCGTTTGTTGCGCTTCGTCCTTGGCCTGTTTCTCTACGTCCTTTATTTGTCGTGCTTCGTCCTTGGCCTGTTTCTCTGCGTCCTTTATTTGTCGTGCTTCGTCCTTGGCCCGGTTCTCTACGACCTTCGTTTGTTGTGCCTCGTCCTTGGCCCGGTTCTCTGCGTCCTTTATTTTCCGCGCCTCGTCCTTGGCCCGTTTCTCCGCGTCCTTTATTTGCCGCGCCTCGTCCTTGGCCCGGTTCTCCGCGTCCTTTATTTGCCGCGCCTCGTCCTTGGCCCGGTTCTCTGCGTCCTTTACCTGGCGCGCTTCGTCCTTGGCCTGCTTCTCCGCGTCCTTTTTCCGTTGCAGATCTTCGGCTTTTGCCCGCTTGTAATCTTCTCTCGTGCTATATTGTTCATGGTTTGAATTATTTACTGACATTTCTTAATTCCCCTTTAACTGAAGTCCGTCCATTTGTTTTTATCTAGAATGGTTGACCCCGGATTCAGTGAGTTAGTACATATTATAACCATTAATTGTATTCAACTCATGTTGCTAAGTCATTCAATTTATAATTTTAAAAAAATAATTTTTCCAATTCATTACCTCTATTATAAAAAATAAATTGAAAATACTCATCAACTTTTTACAGGAAATAGTCAATAAACGTTGAAAAAGCTCAATTTATGTCGTTTTCTTTGTTTTTTAAGGTGTATTATTGCAAAATTATTCCTCTGAACCCAAATAAAAAAGCCCAATGATCGAGGCTTGTCCTGCCTGCTTCATTAGACTTTTTGTATCCAAGGTATGATGTCATACAACAGCAAACCTAGAAATGGCCAAAGTGATTAATTGTTTATTCAATTTCTACTCGCAGGCAAAGGACAATTTTTCGAAAAAATCATCCAAACTTCCGATTTGGAATCTTGTCGATGTTATCTAGCATAATTCCTGTTCCAATTGCCACACAATCCATTGGATTTTCTGCGACAAGTACTGGAACCTTTAATTCGTCCGCTAGTAGCATGTCGATACCGTGCAGCAATGCTCCGCCACCCGTTAAAATCACGCCGCGGTCAATGATGTCAGCCGAGAGTTCTGGCGGTGTGCGCTCAAGAACGCTTTTTGCAGCCTGTACGATCACGGCCACTGATTCACGCAAGGAGCCTTCGATTTCTTCCGAACGAACAGAGATGGTACGCGGCAGACCGCTAACCATGTCACGGCCGCGGATTTCCATTTCTTCCGAGCGTGATCCTGGGAAAACTGTCCCGATGTTGATTTTAATATTTTCAGCTGTGCGTTCACCGATTAACAGTTTGTACTCGCGCTTGATGTAGTTGAGGATTTCCATGTCGAACTTGTCGCCGGCCATTTTGATGGAGGAGGAAGTCACGATATCGCCCATTGAAAGAACAGCCACATCCGTCGTTCCTCCACCGATGTCCACTACCATGTTTCCGCTCGGTTGGAAAATGTCCATTCCCGCACCAATTGCAGCTACCTTTGGTTCTTCTTCTAAGTAAATCTTTTTCCCGCCGCTCTTTTCTGCAGCTTCTTTGATCGCCTTTTGCTCAACGCTTGTAATATTCGTTGGGCAGCAAATCAGAATGCGCGGCTTCGATAGAAAGCCTTTTACGTTCAACTTATTAATAAAATGCTTTAACATTGCTTCTGTCACATCAAAGTCAGCGATCACGCCATCTTTTAATGGGCGGATCGCTACAATGTTCCCAGGTGTCCGACCAACCATGCGGCGGGCTTCTTCACCAACAGCAAGTACGCGATTTGTATTTTTGTCAATTGCCACTACGGACGGCTCATTTAATACGATTCCACGGCCCTTGACGTGAATTAACACGTTAGCCGTTCCTAGATCAATCCCAATATCTCTTGCAAACATTCTCTTTTCTTTCCTCCTTAAAACGGTATCCACATACTTTTCCTAATTGTATATTGTACCATACTCATTAAAATTTCCATACTTTTAGAAAAGAAAAGATGGTATATTTTGCAGAAGGATGTCGAGTTAAGGAATTCTAGAGAATGCCCTTGAAATATTTTGTTTTCTCAGCTTGAATGATTCGGAAATTGAGGTCTATTTTACAGTTTCGCCTTCCTTTTCTTCTTTTTGATATTTCATTTTCGTTGCCTCTCCCCCCCGGAGATGACGGATCGATTTATGATAATCTAGAATACCTTTAACCTCATTTGCCAGCTCTGGATTAATCTCAGGAAGTCTCTCAGTTAGATCCTTATGGACTGTACTTTTGGATACGCCAAACTCCTTCGCAATCACGCGAACCGTTTTCCTCGTCTCCACGATATACTTTCCAATCTTGATAGTTCTCTCTTTGATGTAATCGTGCACACTCTCGCCCTCCCTAAATTGGATGTGAGTAGTGTGAAATGAGACCCGCTTATCACTTCGACGAATTCTGCTTCCGTTTTGGTGTCTGTTTTGGTGTCATCAATTTTGGTGTCATGGTAGTGTCATTTTTGGTGCCATTTTGGTGTCACCATTTTGGTGTTACTATTTGGTGTTACCATTTTGGTGTCAGGCACCATTAAAAGACATTTGTCCACCATTGGAGGACACTTCCATTGATGAGTGTCAGGCACCAGACGGCAGAAAGTAATTTACCTTCTGACTATACGATGAATAATCATGTCCCCGACTGAATATCCGCTAATTTCAAACGACTCTTCACCTCAAACACTCTCTTTGTAAAGGTTTGTAATCATTTTATTAGCTTGGATACGGGATTATGCTATAAATACTCAATCTGGACAAGATGTTATTCCAAAGTTTTTTGAAAATTGGACTTCTTACTTATTTTCGACAATCGTGGAGAATCGTCCAGAATCGCATGATATAAGGGTTTTGGACTGGAAATATCACTCTCTCAGCATTTATTTCCCGAGAAATTTGTCGAGAGAAAATTATTCAAATATGGCGATAATTATTGGAATGAGGAGAGAATTTAGGTTTCGAAAGCCCGTACTTGATATGATTTGAGGCAATTTTTTACAAAAAGGATTGTTCAATTTATTATATTTTTGATACCTTTTTGATATGTACTTTTCGAAAGGACGATCACGATGACACCTTTTACGGAAAATGTAGTGGAAATTATTCGCAGTATCCCTGAAGGCAAGGTTGCGACTTATGGTCAGATCGCTGGGCTCGCTGGAAGCCCCCGTGCTGCACGCCAAGTTGTCCGCGTCCTCCATTCCATGAGCAAGAAGCACCGCCTCCCCTGGCACCGCGTCATTAACGCTAAGGGGCAAATCGCCCTCCTAGATGACGAGTCCTACAATGAGCAAAGGCTGTCATTAGAGGCAGAAGGCGTGGAAATCGGTCTAAACGGGGTCATTGATCTGGCGCGGTATCAGTGGAAGCCTTCCCTTCCCTCCCACTGAAGTAACCTAACGAAAAAAAGGGGCTCCATCAGCCCCTTTCCCACTTTACTATCCTAAAGTTTAATTTACTTTTACCGTCCGGGCGGCACTGGTTAATCCTTTTGGATCCGTTGCCGTTACAGAAAAAGAAGTTCCTCGTTTTTGCCTCGGGATACTTACTTTAAAGCTCCCATAACTATTTGCCCTTGCCCAATACATTCTCTTACCAATCCACACTTTCACGACGGCAAGCTTTTCTGTTTTTCCAGTAACCCATGCTGATTTGTTGTTAACGGCATTGACCACTGGGATGTTAGGGGCAATTCTCGTCACTTGTATTGTCTTTGGTAAGCTCGTTCCCCCTGCATCCGTCACAGTCACGCTTAAGACCGTGCCGCTGCTTTGGGCAGGAATAGACACCGTAAACTTTCCATTGGCATCGGCATTGCCTTTATAGGAGGATGCTCCTGCTTTCACCGTAGCCACAGCGGATTTTACCGTTACACCCGTCACTGTGGTCGCTTTGTTGGTAACAGGATTCACCGTCGGGCTATTTGGCGGCACTTCTACGACCACGTTCCTGGTTTACTTATGTGGTTCGCTGAATTGTCCAGGTGGAAATCTCTGAAAATCGGAGGATGGTCGGGGAGTTGGACAGTAAAACCCAAACCCCGACAGTATAGGTCCCCAAGTGGACTGTAAATAGGTATTCCCGCAACACCCCCAACTAAAAATGACCATAAAACAAAGAAAAACACCTAGCCGCCTAGGTGTTATCCCATATCTATTTAAAAGTCCACATGGTGGTGCCTGACACCAACCGATCCATCCTCCATTTACCGTACCAACTCAAATACCGTCTTCACTTTCTTTACGGGCACCAGCGAACCGCCCCGGCCCTGGACGTTCTCGACCATCATCGCCACCATCAAACTTGGCGACTCAGTGTTGTAACCAATAAACCAGCCATTTTCCGTGCCCGTTTCGCCCTGTTTCTGTTTTATTTCCGCCGTCCCCGTTTTACCAGCCAACGGATACCCCAATATATCGGCAGCATGGGCCGTTCCGCCAGTGTCACCAACGACCTTCCCTAAATCTGACGCAATGACGCCGGCGTGTTCAGGCGAAACCACCGCCTCTTTCAGCACCTGACCCTTCTGCTCATCCGCCAAAAGAATCGGCTTCACCATATTGCCATTATTCACATACGGCGTATAACTAGACAGCAGATGGACAATACTCATCTGAATTTGCCCCTGGCCATAACCAGAATCGGCCAGCGAGATATCCCGATCCAGCGCACCAATCGTAGATTTTTCGAGTGGGAACGGAAACGCCAAATCTTCCTCAAAGCCAAATTTCTTCAGCCCATCCGCAAACGCAACCTTCCCCGTTTTCAACGCTGCCTGAGCAAAATAAATATTATCGGAGAACACCAATGCTTTTTCAAGGTTAATCGGACTGCCGCCATGGACCCGCGTCACAAAATAGCCGCCCCACGATTTATTCTTTTGCCATTTCGACCCTAGAATCGGCACCGCCAGCTCCGGCGTGATCGCCCCGCTCGACAACGCCACCGCTGCCGTAATCGGCTTCATGACCGAACCCGGCGCATAGGCCTGTTTAAACCGCGTTGAGAGCGGCTGTTGCTTATTATCCTGCAGCACCTTCCACTCATCCGCCGAGAAGCCAAGCATCGCTTGATTCGGATCAAACGAAGGTGTGCTGACAAGCGCCAGCGTTTCACCCGTCACAGGGTTTATGGCCGCACCCGTGCCGGCTTCCTTGCTAAGTTCATCAAAAATAGCCGCCTGAACATCCGCATCGATCGTCAACTTCACATTCTTTCCATCTTCGACCGGTTTTTCTGCAAGCACCTCGGCGTCACCATTCTTCTTTTTAATCGTAATCTTCACACCGGGCTTCCCTTTTAACTGCTCGTCATACACTTGCTCGAGCCCTCTTTTTCCAATCATATCACTGCTCGTGTACCCTTTATCCTTCAATTTTTCCAACTCATCTGCCGTAATCGCCCCAACATAACCAATCAGATGCGCCGAAGCCTGATCATACGGATAAATCCGTGCCTCCACCTTCCTAGTCTGCACTGGCTCGAGCGCAATCAACTGGGCAATCCGCTCCTCATCCTGCATCGACACCCGCTTCAACGGCACAAACAGCTCCGGCTTTACCCAACTCGCCGTAATCGCCTTCTTGATTTGATCCGGGCTCATTTTTAACAGCGAGGCTAACGGTTCCAACACTTGGTCCGTCACCTTCCCAGCAACCACGCCAACCTCGTACACCTGACCATTCACCGCCAGCCCGATGTCATTGCGATCAAGAATCTCCCCTCTTTGCGGCGCATCCGTACTAATCCCGATCTTATCACCTTCCTGCAATTTTGGAAAAATGAACTCAGTATTCCAGTCTACATACCAATTCTTCTTGTCGTCTCTTTCTTCTTTTTGCAACTGAGCTTTCTGGGTGAATTGAATAGCTCCAGCGATGCTATTCATTTTCGCGTTAAAAGAATATTGGGCTTGTTCTTTGTCTGCCTGCTTATCCTCTTTCGGTTTTTTGAAGTCAATCTTGAGGTCAGTAATCTGAAGGTCTTTGTAGATTTTATGATAGCGGTTCGTAAATTCTTCTTTGGTGATTTTTTTCTGGGCATCCGTTGAAAGATAATCATACATCTGATCAAACTTCTGCTCATTCCACAAAGCTATGTACTTAGAAAATCGATCCTGTGGCGTCGGTTCTTTGCTACAGCCTGCGACTAGTAGAATCAAAAGCATGGCTGCTATTATTTTTCTCAATGTAACCCCTCCTTTTATTACCATTTTAACACAGATGCTAGAAACACCTTTTAAATTTTCCTCAACAAAAAATCCAGTTTTGTCTTACTCACTGGATTTCGGTCTCGTTATATATATTTGGTATCCGTATAGAGCTTGAGCAAAAGGTAATTGATCTTTCTTTTTCATAAAATTAGACCTCCAGTGAGGAATTCTTTACCAGAGTTAGTATCTCTGCCTTTATGCCATTTAATTCCTCAAAAGCATCTAAACGAAAAAAAGAGGAAAGAATTCCCCTTCCCCTTTGTAACGATATTATGAATTTGCATTTTTTGTAGAAGTAGATGATTCTTCGTCCACATTTGTTTCTTGGTCGGAAGAGTTTGCTGGGTCTTCAATCTTTTGTTGTTCTTCCTTCATTTGTGGAGTTTCTACTGATTCGCTTGCCTTGTCATTCGAAAGTTCGGCTTCCTGTAACGTGCTTAACGATTTGTTAAAATAGTTAGTGGGATTTACAGCAATTCCATCTTTACGAATTTCAAAATGTACATGTGTTCCAGCTTTTTCATTGAACAAGCTTTGTCCAGCCGTGGCAAGAACTTGTCCCTGTTTTACTTCTTCGCCAACCTTGATCTTTATGTCTTTTACGGATTGATATTGTGTTACAATACCTTTGTCGTGTTCCACTTCAATGACATTCCCAAGGACTGCATCTTCATCAACTCGTGTGACCGTACCGCTTAATGCTGCAACGACATTAAAGGACTCATCATCTTTCATGGTAACGTCGATTCCAGTGTTTGGTTGGTAGGTATTGTTATAAAATACCAATGCCGCTTCCTGGTCTTCTGTTTTTCCATTGAAATCATAGAATTTCGTTTTAACGACTGCTGCATCTGCATTTTCCACTGGCATTTTGAAGTCTTCAAGTGTTTTGCTAACTTCAATCGCTGGTTCTTGGTTCTTTTTACCGGCAATATCAGTGGATTTGTAATCGTATTTGTCTGTCGCACTGTTGCTCGATTGATACCATAGTACTGCGGTCAGAATGAGTGCTGCACTTGCAATATAGATGGCTGGAAATACCCAACGCTTTTTGAAAAAGCGTTTTACGCTGGAACTTTGAGAAGATCGTTTGTTTTCTTCCTCTCTCATTTTCATCACCTCAGCAATCATTCTGAACAGATAAGTAGAATTATATACACGAGCGAAAAAAATTTTTTTGAACTTATTTTTTAACAGTGTTTATGTTTTTATGCATGAAGGGTGAAAAATTATTTTAAAAGTGTTTTTACGATATAGGAGGAAATTTTCATGAAAATCATAAAATGGGTGTGGCGGGTGCTCCCGTTTGCCTATATGGCGGCCATTTGGATTATGTCGAGTCTGCCAGCGGATCATTTTGTAAAGCTGCCCGATTCCCAAATCGACCACTTTATAAAGGAATCCTTGCATTTAATAGAGTTCGCGATTTTGTATGTTTTGCTCGTGCTAGCGATGTTAACTCGCCGCGCTGCCTTCACACCGGCGTTGAATATAGCTTGTGCAGTCTTCGCTGCCCTCTACGGAATCAGCGACGAAATCCACCAATCATTCTATTCCTATCGCTCTTCCTCGCTCTTTGACCTTGTAAAAGACTTCACAGGGATCTTGGTTAGCTTTTATTTTATCAGAGGGGCATTGTTTAAAGGGAAGTTTACGCGGCTTAGGAGGGTGCTGGGGCGTGTGTAGCCACTTTTGATCTTTTGGGAAAATAAATTCTACCTTTAAATACCCCTTTATAGGCTAGATTCATCGATTTTAGAATGTTATTTGCACTTTTAGGGGAGTCAATATGAAGAAAACGTCTCAACTCAGAGTTCGTAATCGAGGGCTTTATTAAAAGAAAGTAATCGTTGAGCGCTTGGATATGGACTGTTTTTGAGTTACACTTACAATTCGGACAGACCCATGTTCCGTAAATATATTTCATGGGTAAACAGTTACATATAGGGCATTGAACACCTGTGGGGAGATCATTTTTAGAAAGATGAAAATGTTCGAGTAAATCGGGATCTTCCGGAGTATCATTGGTTAATATCAATCTTTTAACCTTACCCAACTCTTTCTTATTAAGTTTCTCATCTTTATTTTGGCTAGCAATCTGCGTAATTTTTTCTAGTAAGCCTTCACTATTGCAGATATTTCGCAGGATTTGTTCATGACCCGATTCAACACGAATCATAGCCCTTTGGTTACTATTGACAAAAAGATAGTGAATTGGAATCTCACGGCTATTATGCTTCTTCAGCCAATTTTTTAGTTTCAACGCCTGCAGCTTGGCTTGTAATACGGGATTCTTAATTCGCTCATCCTTACCATTATTTTTTAGGATTGTTTGATTTAAGTATTTTTGGAAGTGGTACTCCCCCGTTCGGTTCTTCACTTCAAGAGCTAAGGCAAATGCGGCACTAAGGAGTAGAATATCAATCTGGAAAAAATACTTCCCTAATTGAAGGCGAATGTTATGGAAAATAAGATAGTTTGTGTCGGGGAGCATACTTAAGTGGAAGTCTAGAGATTTTTCTCCGTGGTAACCGGCCATCCAGTTCTTATATTCGGTTAATAAAGCTGGTTGAATTGGGTGATTTTCATTAATTCTTCGGATAAGTGCCTCATATTTTTGGATTCTCAACGGAAGTAAACATTCTTTTGCAAACAATCGCATCAGTCCTTTCTCTTTTTTTTAAAATTTCTCCTTTCACATGGAAAATCCTGCAATAATCGACAATTTTTTTTTGTCCATTTTATGAACTTAAGTTACCTTTTTTAAAACGTTTTATATTTATCTGCCGCTTTGATCTTTTTATCTGCCACTTTTCGGATTTATCTGCCACTTTGATTATTTTATCGGCCACTTTCTACAACTTATCTGCCACTTCCCTTTTTTCACCCTCAAACCACCTTCAACCATCACATTTATAGCTAAAAAGCCAGGTGTTTTTCCTGGCTTAGGTCACTTTCTTTTCCTTTTATTAGAATCAAGCCTATTGAACTGGATTCTCTACCAATTTTCCAGCTTTTAAGTTACCTTTTTAGAACGTTTTGATATTTATCTACCGCTTTGGTCATTTTATCTGCCACTTCCTCTTTTCACCCTCTAAAACAGAAAAGCCAGGCATCCCTCCAGCCTGGCTCCCCACATATTCATTTCTTCGCAGTAACCGTATCTAGCATATGATCCGCCGACGTAATCTCGACTCCCTGATAATAATGCATCACAATCTCCTTATAACTCTTTCCTTCCGCAGCCATTCCGTTAGCCCCGTATTGGCTCATTCCGACGCCATGACCGAATCCCTTGGTGGTAATCACAATATTATCGCCCTTACGCTTCCAGGCAAAGTCAGATGACCGCAGATTCAGTTTATCGCGGATATCGCGCCCGCTCAAAACCTTTCCATTAAAATCAACCTTGCCGACACGTTTCCCCTCTGTCCGGTCGACAATTTTTCCAATCGTTGACCCCGAACCGAGCTTCACTCCAAGCCGCGCTTCAAACTGATGAACCGTCATGACCTTTTGACTGTTAAATTTCGGGGAATTTTTATCCCATGGACTGGATACACTTCTTAAGTATGGGATGTTGCCTGCCCAATAATCTTCCGAGTTTTCCGTATATCCATTACTCGTGGAGAAGAACAATGCATCTATCGGCTCGCCATCATAGGCCAAAATTTGCCCAGCCGTTGCCCGAACAGCGTTTAAAACCTTCTTCCTTTTCGCGTCGTACTCCATTCCCCATTCCCTTCTTAGTTCATCATCATTCATGTAAACCTGATGGATTTGGGTGTCCGTTACCTGCGCACCTTTAGGGACGCCGAGCGTATCCTTACTTAGTAACCTTTTCACGATATATGTTCTCGCTGTTAGTGCCTGGGCCTTCAGGGCTTCTTCCTTAAACTCTGCCGGCATCTCAGCAGCTACCACACCAACGAGGTAATCTTCTAATGGCACATTCTCAATTTGGGATTTTGAGGTACGGAACACCGCAACTTCGACGGCCGGATCGGAAGAATTGGACACCGCTTTGGTTTCTTTGGCCGGGGTCTTGGTTAAATCCTCCCCTAACTTTCCACTCGCCCGATGCTCATCCGAGAACGGTAACACAAGCACTGCGGGAATAATTAATGTCAAGGCAATGAGGACTGCTGCTAGTACGACGAAAGGTTTGATTTTTTTCATGATAGTGCCTCCAGTTTGCAAATTCACAACCCCGCCTACAGCACAGGCGGGTTGCGTCTCAATTAATACATATGGAGGCGGACAAGCATTTATTACGGATTTTTTATATAAATAATGAAACGGGTGTTAGGCACCGCTCGTGGACAAATGTCTCTTATTGGTGTCAGGCACCACTCAAACACAAATGTCCTTCTATGGTGTCAGGCACCAAATAAACACAAATGTCCACGCCACACGGACACACGCGCGCCGCGATTCCCGGAAAATTCAAAAAGGCCCTGATTCTACATCAGGGCCCGTTGTTTTGCGTTTGCTTTTATTGGCTGTAGGAATTTGGTTAAGCGTCGCCTAACAAATCCGATACAAGTTACACGATCTAAGATCCAAACTAAGCGTTCATATCCGATACGAAGTCTTGGACTTCTGTGAATATTTCGTCTGCTTCAGTAACACGTTCGATGTCGGCGCCTAGGCTTGCTAGCTTGCCGTGGAAGTCCACGTAGCCACGGTCTAAGTGTTTCAACTCGGTCACGCGTGTCATGCCTTCAGAAACTAAACCAGTCAAAATTAATGCGGCAGCGGCACGTAGATCTGTTGCAGATACTTCCGCACCTTGTAAATTGGAAGAACCATTTAAAATAACAGAACGGCCTTCAATTTTGATGTCGGCATTCATGCGGCGGAATTCCTCAACATGCATAAAACGGTTTTCGAACACAGTTTCTGTAATCATCGAGGTGCCGTTTGCGCGAAGCAATAACGCCATCATTTGTGATTGCATATCGGTTGGGAAACCTGGATGCGGCATCGTTTTGATGTCGACAGCCTTCATACGATCGGTTCCGATGACACGAACGCCATCTTCTTCCTCACGAATCGTGATACCCATTTCCACCATTTTTGCAATCAAAGATGATAAATGTTCAGGAACTGCGCCCTTTACCAATACATCTCCGCCTGTAATCGCAGCAGCCACCATAAAGGTTCCCGCTTCGATTCGGTCAGGAATAATATGGTGGTCTGCGCCAAATAACACGTCCACACCTTCAATACGAAGGGTCCCAGTGCCAGCGCCGCGAACCTTAGCGCCCATCTTATTCAGGAAGTTTGCAAGGTCAACGATTTCTGGTTCTTTTGCCACGTTCTCAATAATGGTCGTACCAACCGCAAGAGTTGCAGCCATCATAATGTTTTCGGTAGCCCCAACACTTGGGAAATCCAAATAAATCTTTGCACCTTTTAAGCGGCCATTAACCTCCGCTTCAATAAAACCGTTTCCTACCTTAACCGACGCTCCCATGGCTTCAAAGCCTTTGAGATGCTGATCGATAGGACGGGATCCAATAGCACAGCCACCCGGCAGGGCCACACGTGCACGGCCATTTCGAGCGAGTAATGATCCCATGACAAGCACAGACGCGCGCATCTTTCGAACATATTCGAACGGCGCCTCATCCTTTAACACTCTGGATGCATCTACTACGACTGTATTGTTTTCAAACGACACTTCAGCGTTTAAGTTGCGTAAAACTTCATTAATTGTGTATACATCGGAGAGTGTAGGTACATCACGAATTACACTTTTTCCGTCACTTGCTAATAATGTTGCAGCGAGTACAGGCAAGACAGCATTTTTTGCGCCTTCTACTTTAACAGTTCCATCAAGCCTTTTTCCGCCGCGGACGATAATCTTTTCCAAGAGTATTCCCCTCCGCGTCCATTTTCTCTATATTAATATTCAATAGTAATGATTGGTGTGCCAACTACTATGGTAGTCTTACCGCCCAATCCTTCGGAGCGTATACCAATTTGTAAATTCATGTTATCTCTTTGATTATCTATGGAGCCTTTAAACATCGGCGAGTTCGCCGAAACAGACATGAATGTCTCCTCTTTTAACGCTTCGATTTCTTTTGCTTTAAATACGGACAGCAAATGATTCGCTGTCTTCGGTAAAGCCGTATTCATCTTATCACCGACCGTACCTTTCATACAAGAGAAAATTGTTGGTTTCCCTCGAAATATGTTCGACAGCCTAGATTTAAATTGACGGGTCGTGAAATAGGCCTCAGTAGACTTGTTCCACTCTTTACCACTGATACTATATACTATATACGCATTAACCGGTTGTTTTGTGTGGGTTGCCATCATTTGAAGCTTTTCTATGTGGTGTTTAGTCGTTGGAGATACTGCCGTTACTTCCCATTTTTCGCTGGTACTTTTTACAGACCATTCCCAATCAGGAAACTTCGTTTGAAGCTCTTTAGCATATTCCTTAACTTCCTGCTCACTTTTTAGGCCATCCAAATGCTCTCTTGCATAAAAAGTCCAATCATCGAGCAAAATATCTTCGGCTTGTAAAATAGAGCCGATTTTCGTTAAGTCCATTTCTTTTTGAAAAATGGAGCCGATTCCGCCACCGTTTGCTTCAGTTTGGTTCCCAATAACAACCAGGATTAAACTGATGATTGTTATCACGCTCAAAAGGATCTTACGATTTCTCTTCATCTCTACTCCCCCTCATTACCATTGTTACCAGGTAGAGGAGTAGCATACTTGGGAAATGTCGTCACTTTTAGACAAGTTCCAAACTTTATGACAGTTCAGTTGAAGTTATTTTTCCACATAAAGACGATTGTACTCAATTTATTAACAAATTGGAACATGTACGAAGACCTAAATTTTTACCAATTGTATATTTTGCATAATCAAAGGTAGTTGTCTAGACCATTGGAGATAATCAAGGAAAAAGTTACTAACAGATGATCCGACGAAAATTGCTAATAATATGTAAAGTAAGCGCGCCTGAAATACATGGTTGGGTTTCAGCAATTTTTCTAAACGGATTGCTTGTAGGGCCCACCAGGAAATCGTTATAAAAATTAAATGAGACAGGATACTTAACACGGCAATTTGCCCAAAATCATTTATCACTCGGTAACCTCCTTTTTTCACACAAAGATTATTCTATCACAAAGAAGGTCAGAAAAGTTTCCTTTTGTATCCATTTTTAAAAAATAAACACATTTTCTATCTAAAAAAAAATTCACCTTCCAATGACTCGAATCGAAGGCGAATTTTTATTGCTTTATCCGGTCGGTTGACAAGACCCTGGTTTCTAATACGGTACAAAAATACATAACCCACGCACTTACCATTAATTTACCTGATTCCAAACCCTGCCTAGATTTAATGGGACATATACTTTCTCGCCCTGTATTTCCTTGTGTATGATCGGATTTTCAAAATTCGAATCCCAACTATGATCTACTCTAATTTTGCGCCGGGCTCTGATGTTTCCTCCAAAAAAATCACCTAAGTTCACTCTTGAAAATTTCATCCACCTTACCCCTTTCTTCATATGATGAGGGATAGGAAACAAAAGGAAAGTTCCTTTTTATTTCCTATCATTATACTAACCTAGTAAAACTGTGTTACTTTTATTTTGCAGCGACCACCAATACGCGTCCCCTGTCCAATTCTTTTTCAAATTGTTGTGCTTCTGTGTTGGTTAATCCTAAGGATTCCATTTTAGAGCGTAGTTCGTCCCCGCGTGAGCGAAAAACATTTGCGATTGAATCAAAGACGCCTTGTTCGTTTACCCCTATCTCATTGGTATCTAGTGCATCTGACAAATCTTCTGAACGATCTTTGCCGTGGGCCAATAAGTAGACCTCATCTTTTTCGAACCCTTGTTTTATAAATTGTTCAATTTCCTTTTTTGCTTGAAGCCCATTTTCTACTATTTTTACCTGTGTCATTTTAACTTCCTCCTCAATTATTAATGTGTGACCATCTTGATTTTGTAAGTAAGTTGAAATGCATCTTGTTGTTCTATTTGATATATAGCCCTTTTTAAAAAGTTGAAACCTTTTTTGTGAAGATTAACTGTTCTCCCTAACGATTTTCCCGTCAGTTAAGACGATGAATTGCCGTGCAGGTACTGGAGCTCATCCGCTGTTTGAATGCGTTTATCTCCTCTTTCATCTTCCTTCGGCGTGGAAAATGACTGATCTCCCTGACGAATTGGGATTGTCTCGTACTCCAGTTTTTCTTGCGCTTCCACAGTTCGTTTCGCATAAGGAAGGGCTTCAAGTCTGTCATAAGGGATATCCTCACCTGTTTCGACACAAACTCCATAGGTTCCATTAGTGAACCGTTCTAACGCCTCATTCACTTCTTCGAGGCGGCTTTTTGCATTTTCAATTAACAGCGTTTGTTTTTCTCTTTCCTCTAATTCAGTGGCGGTATCAGCAAAGTGGTTGTCATAGCTGGTTAACTCCCCAAAATCTTCAAACGTTAATGGCGGGTTGGACTCTAACATTTCGATTGTTTCATTTTTGATTTTGATTAATTTATCTTTTAAAAAAAGCAAATCTTTCTCTGATAACATGTTTTTCCCTCCCTTTCTTTTCTTAATGGGTACATACCCATTAACGCGAAATTCTAAAACTATAGCGGATAGAATTTTTTATCAAAAAAGGTTTGTCCATTAAAATAACGGGTACTTACCTTAGTAGATACACATTAAAATTTGAAAGGGATGAATTTTCATGGGATTTATTTGGTCTTTAATTATCGGAGGAATCATCGGGTGGTTAGGGGGCCTTGTCATTGGACGTGATTTACCTGGAGGTGTGATTGGAAATATCATCGCCGGATTTATTGGTGCTTTTCTTGGATCGTTCCTATTGGGGGATTGGGGACCTGAAGTTGGCGGTTTTTATCTTATTCCAGCCATCATAGGAGCTATTATTCTCACACTAATCGTTGGCTTTATTTTAAAAAGTATGAGACATACTGCTTAACATAAAATGTATAGCAAAAGAGGAAAGCACCTTGAAATCCAAGGTGCTTTCCTTTTTGATTCTTATTTTAAAATAGCAACTATTCCTCGTCTTGTTCAGGTTGAGCCCACACCGAGACACTGCCACCGTTAACCAGGAATGTTGCAAAGCCATCTTCTTCAATTAAAATATGCTCGTCTCTTGTTCCTGTTAGGTCGACCCATACTTCTCCAGCCCGCGCTTCACCGACGAACATTCTCTTTTCGCCCTCGTCCTGATTAGAAATGAGGACGGCGCAGTGACCCTTTGTTACCGGTGGAATCCAAACCGAATCGATTCCTTTCCTTTTCAGTTTGGGAGCCAACTCCTTCAGGCGGTTCCAATGCGTACCATCTGGATCTACATTCCATTCAAAAAATTGCATCATCGTATGATTTCGTTTCATGTTTGTATCCCCCTTTTTTCCTTCTATATTAGAAATTTTATAAAATTCCTGAAAATAGACGAGCAAATGACTCTTTTGCCTTTTCAGTAAATCCTCTTTTGTAAAATTCCACTGGGCGAATTCTCAGGCAATCCTCTAGGTCTTCCTCATAATGGGCCACTAGGTCTTGGATGGAATCTGTGCCTATTAAAAATAAATTCACTTCAAAGTTGAGACGAAAACTGCGCATATCCATATTGGCTGTTCCAATTGTGGCAAGGTCCCCATCGACAATCATCACCTTTTTATGGAGGAACCCTTTTTGGTACGCATAAATTTCAATTCCAGAACGCAGAAGTTCAGGTAAATACGACCGTGAAGCATATTGGGTGAGAAAACCGTCATTGGTGTCAGGCACCATGATGCGTATTTGAATCCCTTTTTTGGCAGCAATCCTTAGTGCTGTTCGAATTGCTTGATTGGGTACAAAGTACGGTGACGCAATCCAAATCGATTTTGTTGCACATGAGGTCAACGCATAATAATGATCACTCATCCGTCCGGTTTCGGGACCGGTTGCGACGACATGAACTAAACCATCCCCAGCGGCAGGTATGGGTTTCATATAGCGTTCGTCCATTACCAGCATTTCCCCACTAACATACCTCCAATCTAATAAAAAAACAGCATGCAATGTTTGGACTGCTTCCCCTTCAAGGACGACATGTGTATCACACCAAAATCCAATTTCCTCGTCTTCACCAAGGTATTCGACCCCAATGTTCAGTCCACCGACAAATCCTACCTTACCGTCAATGACAACGATTTTTCGATGATTCCGAAAGTTAAACTTTTGATTATAAAGGCCGCTTTTTATTGGCAAAAAAGGATGTACCATGATTCCGGCCTCCTTCATTTCTTTAATAGCGGCACCTGAAAGTGTGATACTTCCCATCGCGTCGTACATAAGGCGAACTTCTACTCCTTCTTGCACTTTCTCGATTAAGATGTCGATAATCTCACTGCCTAATCGGTCATCTCGGAAGATATAATATTCCATATGGATAAAGTCGTTTGCTTTCTTAAGCGCACTTTTCATTTCTCGGAAAGTTTCCTCGCCATTTTTTAATATGTTTGTCTTCGTGTTGGTATTCGTTGGTGTGAAGGTCGCCCGATCCAGATAGTGAGCGAAATGATGCTGGTGATGATTAAGCAGCGAAAACTCGACTTTCTGCTTTTTCCTACTAATTGTTTCAAACACTTCACGATCCTTGATGCGCTTACTTTTAAAAAGATACCCCTTTAAAAATAATTGACCCGAATAGACATAGATGATATATCCCAAAACTGGTAAAAACACTAATATATGTATCCACAAAAGCGTGTTTTGTGCCGTCCGATTTTCCAGCATCAAGGAAAACACTGTAATCAAGATAATTACGCCGTAGAATGCCATTGATATCATTTTCGGCAGGAAAGGAACGTCTGTAAAAAACACCAAATATGCTAGAGCAATCATCATAATGACAAAAACAAATTCCATTCTCCGTTTTTTCATAACGTTGTTCTCCCCCATAATTTTATCTAGATACCCTTATGGGGTAATACCCGATTTATACGGAGATTAATCCTGCTCCTAAAAAAAAGATGCCCGCCCCCCCAAACGAGGGAACAGGCACACGCCTTTCGATAAACTTTCTTGGAAAAATTTTTTATATGGTTTCAAATGATGTAGTCCGGGGTATGGAATAGATATCAACACTATTCCACTAAACGGAGGTAATGAAAATGGCAAAAGTAAAAGAAAAAAATAGTTTAGTAACAGAGACTCTCAACACACAGGTAGCTAATTTCTCAGTTCTTTATATGAAGCTGCACCACTACCACTGGTATGTAAAAGGTGAAAATTTCTTCACCCTGCATCCTAAATTTGAAGAATTGTATAAGGAGTCGGCGCTCCATCTTGATACCATCGCTGAAAGAATGCTTTCACTAGGAAAATTACCAACGGCGACACTAAAGGAGCAATTACAGATCTCTTCCATCAAGGAAGCCGCGGGCGACGAAAATGCCGAGGGAATGATTCAGACACTGGCTGATGATTTTAACACCATCTGCACCGAGCTTACAGAGGGAATCACCTTGGCCGAGGACAACGATGATCAACCTACGGCTGATCTGTTCATTGCGATTCGCACTTCCTTAGAAAAGCACAGATGGATGCTCGAAGCCTATCTGGCAGAATAAATGTATTGTGAAAGGGTGTCAGCTTTACAGCTGACACCCTTTTTTCTCTCTCACGGGCACTCTGAACTCCTGACAGTGACCGTCCCTGCCTTTTTTCCCTCTCATTGGCACTGTTGAACGGACAAAACAAAACACGTATCCAAAAACGGTTGGATACGTGTTTTGTTACGCTTATAATAGTAGGTTACAAGAGTTGACCGATAATATAGGTTAAGTCATCATTCCGTGTCTTCGTATACATTTTTAAATGATTCGACATCTCTTCAATGGATCGAATACTTGATAATAAATGTTTAATGGCGGGAATATAAATCCCGTCCGTATGAATAATAAACTTTGCATCTTTTTCATACGTAAACGTTTCAATTCCATATTTTTGCGGCTTTCCAGATAAATATCCATAGACAGGGACTGGGTTGAAAAATTGACCTGAGGGCGAATAAAGAACAAAGCGAATGTTTCCTACGGAGCTATAAGTAATTTTTTTACGTAAAAAGTCTACCTTAAATAGAGATACGGTTGCACCTCTTTTATCCTTAAGGACTTTATTACAATAATCGATTAATACATCGACCTTTTCATAATGGTATTGTTCTACCACTTCCCGAATCGCGTTAGACGAGGCATGTGCGTATATCCCGCTTCCCAAACCGTCCGCAACGGCACAAATGAAATAATCATCGGTTGTCTTAATAAAAAAACTATCGCCGTTACACACATTACCTTCCTTTTGAATCTGATAAACTAAGGTTTGAATATATTGATTTGATTCAAGTTCAAGCATTTGTTACTCCTGTATTGGCATCATCTTTGTTTAGTGCCTGTCGTAATTTTTGAATCGCCTTTTTTTGAAGACGAGATACATGCATCTGAGAAATCCCCAAGGACTCTCCTGTTTCTTTCTGACTCTTATTAGCGATAAATGTAAACATGAGAATTTCTTTTTCTCGTTCTGATAGCACATGCAGAACACTCTCAAGCAAGAGCCTTTGGTCGACTCTTTTGAAACCATCATCATGCGATCCGATGGTGTCGAGAATTGTAACCGTGCTGCCATCTGAGCCCGTTTCAATTGAACGATCCACAGATACGGCTTGATAACTTTTACCCATCTCCATCGCTTCTAATACTTCTTCTTCCGAAACGTCCAAATGCTCGGCAATTTCATGGATCTTTGGTGACCTTTGATGTTGATTGGTCAGTTCATCGACAACTGTCTTAATTTTCGTCCATAATTCCTTTACCCGTCTCGGGACATGGACTCCCCATGTTTTATCCCTTAAGTAACGTTTGATTTCTCCAATAACTGTTGGTATTAAAAATGTTTCAAAGGATGATCCAAGTTCCGGATCATATCTTCGTATTGCACCCAATAGCCCGACTATTCCTATTTGCATGAGATCCTCATGAAAGTTGCCGCCTTTTGAATATTTCATCACAAGGCTTCCGACTAGCGGAGTATAGTGGTCTACTAATATTTCTTGAGATGACTTACTCTCATTTAGCTGAAAGTCTTTGATTAGGGCGTTGATTTCTTCCTTAGTTCTCTTCATAGTTCGAAATGGTTGTGTCATGATTTACACGCTCCCCACTTAAATACTTCACCATGAAGACCGTAACTCCGGAATGGTCAAATACATGGACTTCATCCATGAGCGTTTCCATCAAATATAGACCCAACCCTCCCTCCACCAGTTGGTCGGTTGTAGTTGAGGCGGAATATGGGCCTAGTTTGTCCCTTGTCTGTTCAAAATTAAAACTCTCTCCATTATCAGCGATCATAATTTCTAGTTTATTTTCATAAATTCCAAATCCAACAATTGTTTCTCCGCCGGCATTATCTTTGTAAGCATGTTGAACGGCATTCGTACATGCCTCACTGACGGCAATCTTTAAATCTTCAATCTCCTCATATGCGTATCCCATTCTGCTGGCAATTCCTGATAACGTTAATCGGATTACCCCTACATATTCCGGCTTAGCAGGCATTTTCACTTCAATGTAGTCAACTAATTGTTTCATTGTACCCCACCTCTCTAGTTCGTAGAAATATCAATGATGTTGCTTAAACCTGTAATTTGAAAGAGTCGTTCCAAGCGGTCTGACAAGTCTACGAGCTTTAATTCACCATCATTTTTCATTATTAGTTTGAATAAACCAATAAATACACCTAGGCCAGTACTATCAATATATGACACATCTTTTAAACTGACGATCAGCGATTGGTTTTGCTCTTCAGCGAGTGGTAATAGTTCCTCTCGTAGCTTTGGTGCAGTGTATGCATCTATTTCTCCTGCAACAAAAACGAATGTCTTCCTATTATTTTGGTGTTTATCAACTTTTAAATCCATTCATTATCACCTCAGGAATTTAATCTATTTTTATGTACTTACCCGCACCCATGGAAGATTAAACCTTTCTTCGAAAAATAATTAGCGTAAAATCATCATTCATTTCAAAGTTCTGCATCTTTTCCAACTCACGATAAATTTGTTCCACCATTTCTTGGGCGGTTAATTGCTTATATTTTTGAATTAAGTCAGTTATCACCGAACGTTCGATAAAACCATCTTCTGTTCTTGCTTCCGTCACTCCATCCGATAATAAGACAATCATATCCCCGGGTTCCACTTGTTTTTGATACTGCTCATATGTAAAGTTCTGGTCCACGCCTAATACTAGACCTTTTGTCACGAGATCCTCAAATGAATTCGTAACGGAATGATAATAGAATCCTTGTTCATGCCCTGCTGCTCCATAGGTAAAGGAATGATTAACTGTATCGTACATCCCATAGAACATGGTAATAAACATACCTTCATCCAGATTATCTTCTACGACTCTATTTATACTTTCTAAAACAAAGTGAGGACTTTTCCTAGACTCTGGTAAACTATCGATTGCATACTTGATCATCGACATACAAATGGCTGCAGGTATTCCTTTACCAATTACATCTGCAACGGCTATATGAATACTCTGCCCCTCCTGAATAAAGTGATAAAAATCCCCATTCATTTGTTTGGCAGGAACACTTGTCGCGCCAATATCTAAATCGTCCATTTGCGGAATGGATGTTTCTAGTAAATTTTCTTGAATGCTTGCCGCAATTTCAATTTCTGATTTTATTTCAAGCTGTTGATCCCGCATGCTTTGATGCTCCTGGTAGGCTAAGCCATAGTCCATCATCACCTCTAAAAGAAAATCAAAGGACAATAAGACCTCTTTTTGAATATCCGGAAAAATTTCTTTCAACGCTTCACTATGTAAACTGACAATTTCCTCAGGAGAAATTTGCTGTAAAATCGATTTTCTACTAAATAGTTGTGCTTGGTACAAAGCTTTTTCGGATGATTCTTTCAGATAACTGCGAAGCAAATGCCGATACCTTGATTTGAAAATTTCCATAGCAAGCATCCTCCTAACGAGTCCATTTTACCGTCTTAATAATCGTACCTTCCTCTAGTGAAGAGGTAATATCAAATTCATCCATTAAGCGCTTAACCCCCGGTAATCCCGCTCCTAACCCACCTGATGTAGAAT
The DNA here is from genome assembly GCF_018613105.1 of Bacillus sp. ISL-77. Classification (NCBI taxonomy): domain Bacteria; kingdom Bacillati; phylum Bacillota; class Bacilli; order Caryophanales; family Bacillaceae; genus Bacillus; species Bacillus sp. ISL-77. Next base: position 75,124 of record NZ_JAGGQY010000007.1, on the reverse strand, counting down.
ATCCATCTTCCATCACTTTTCTAATATCCTGAATTCCTGGTCCATTATCAGCAGCGATCACCTTTATACCACGTTTATCCCGTCCATCTATGCGTTCAATCCGTATTTCACCTTGCCCTGCATATAAATAAATATTACGTGCAAGCTCAGAAATCGCTGTCGTGATTCTTGCTTGGTCAACTGTACCAAATTCAAGCTCTTTGGCAACATTTCTGCCTAGTTGCCTAGCTGCAACGATATCCCATTCGGTAATAATTTTCACATAGGATTCGTTCTCCATGCTTTCTCCCCCAACTCCCGTTGTAGTGTTTCTAACCCCTTTTCTAAATCTAGTGCTGTAAGCACCTCTTGAAGATGGATTCCTAGTTCAACTAATGTAATGGCTACAGCTGGTTGGATGCCCGTTAAAACTACTTTTGCCCCCATCAGTTTGGACATACTAATAACATCGCCTAGTACTTTTGCAATAAACGAATCAATCACATCGATAGACGTTAAATCGATGACTACACCATTCGATTCTGTTTCATGGATTTTATGAAGCAAATCTTCTTGAAATTGTATTGCCGTTTGATCATCAAGTTCCCACTGAATAGAAATAAGCAGGCAGTTATATAACTTTAGTATAGGTATTCTAGCGACCATTATTATTCCTCCGTTGATATGACCTTTCGATTCGTCATTTCCAAGGCAGCCTCAATTCCTTTTTGTAAGCTATTTTTTGTCATGACTTGAGTTAAATTAATTCCTAAATTAACGATTGTTTGTGCAATCTCTGGACGAATCCCAACGATTAAACATTTTGCTCCTACTAATCTTACGGCTTCGGATGCCTGAATAATATGGTGGGCAACCATCGTGTCTACGACAGGAACTCCTGTGATATCCATTAATACAACTTGGGCGCGATGCTTAACAATCCCTTGTAATAAATTTTCCATAATCGATTTTGCTCTTTCTGTGTCAATGGTTCCAACTAACGGCATGATCGTAATATTTTCAAAAATCGGGATAAGCGGGGCAGATAGCTCTTGAAGCGCAATTTTTTGTAAGGATACAGTTCTTTGCCAAGTTTCAGCATACTGATTAAACACTGCAACGTTGATCGGACTAATCCATTTGTCAAAATCCAAAATAAATTCAACTTGTTCCTTTTCTGAAGTCTTATCTGCCATCGGAAAGAAAACAATTTTTCCAAATTCACTTAAACAGTCCATAATAAAACCTAATGTCCAGCCGAGTTGAACTATTTTTTGAGTAAATTCACTTATCTTGCTTTCACTATTTTTGGTAGAACTATTAATTAGTAAATTTATATAATCATTACAAATATTGATATAAACTTTCTCTGATATCACATTAGCTGCTCTTTGTTCATCCATAAGTATTAGTTTTTCCGACCACTCTTTTAAAATTTGCTCCCGATTCGTTTGAACATATTCTACTATCTGATTTGCTTTTTCCATTCATTTACCACCTAAATATATCTTCGAAGTTCGAAGAAATTATTTGTTATCTAGAATTATACCAATTTATGCAAGCTAAAAAATGAAGAAAATGGCATAGACTTTTTGCCCTAATATCTTCCATGTTTTAAACGAAAAAAAAGGGGTACATACAAGATAGAACTATATCTTCAGGTAATATGGGTTTGTTGTAAATTTACCTAAACTAATTTTTTCAAATAGGAGGAGACGCAATGGATAAAGAGAAAATGCTCCAACAGTTTAAGGATTATGGATTTGAACAAGTAGAGTATTTAGGGAACTCCACGTATCGATTGAATATCATGAGTGATGTGACAGGAGCTTCATACCCACTGTACGTAAAAACGGACACCTCCGAAAAAGGCGGTATGTTCGTTCATTTTGAGGAAGCCGACTTTGAAGAAAATGATACCGTCCCGCTCCAGGTCCGCAGTGCAGCACTCGATATGCTGAAAGAATTAAAGCTATTATCCGTACCCCCATCAGTTGAAAAAAATAATAATGGTTCGATGGCACAGGATTTAGGCGAAATGAAGAAACTCGGCAAGGAAATGAGTAATATGAAAACCGGTACTCAGCAGCTGGAAGAAGAAAATCTGATTCCTGATCCGCTCCAATAGCAGCAACATCCTAGTAACGGTCCTCTATAGGAGGCCGTTATTTTTGTTTGGACAATCACATGAAAGAAACGAGGCTTGCACAAGTCGAATATAAAACGCGAACATGACGAGTGATCATTCACTCGTCATATCCTTATCATTCAAATTATATTTTTATAGTTCCTTTCAAGTTAAGCCGACTTATAGATTTGATTTCTATTCCTGATTGTTAGAATTGGCGTTCTTACCCTGTTTCTCAGTCTCTTGATAAGGTTCTTGCCTGTAATTCTTGGAATTGAGATCGTCACCTGGCTGCCCCATCTCTTGAGCGTTGTAATTTCTAGACTCAGTCTCTCTTCCTGGCTGTCTTATCTCTTGATTGAAATTCCTAGAATCGCCCTCTCTATCTGGCTGCCTCATCTCTTCATTAAAATTCCTAGAATTGGATTCGTCACTTTGCGGATTTTCAAATTCCTGATATGCATCTTGTTCGGGTTTCTTAAAAGTAGTATCATCTTTACGGCCTGCTTCTTCCCTACTGATTGTCTCACTAGTATTCTTTGCCATTTGATTTTCCTCCTTTTAATTTTAAAAATTTCACTTCAGGTTAACTTGTAACCTTAATTATGTTGTACCACCCTTTGTAGGAACCTAAACTCTTTTTGATAGATTTGTTACTTCTGAACTATCTATCATCTATCGAAATCCTTTTCTATCAAGCCAATCATTCCATTATTTGAATTTGTTAAACTTGGCTGTTGATTTCCGCTCCAGGCGCTTCGCTTTCCGCGGGCGGTCCGGGGAGCCTCCTCGTCGCTGCGCTCCTGCGGGGTCTCCCCTGCCCCGTCCTCCCGCAGGAGTCTTCGCGCCTTCCGCTCCAATCAACAGGGTGCCAAAATCAACAATATGCTTTAACATAGCCTATTATTTAAAAAACGATCCTTTCTTTTTCCCTCTTAATAGGTCACCGGTCCAGCCATTAAATTTCAAAAATCCATAAAGTAGGATGGTTGAGGCTATAATTAGAATGACTGACATAATATAGCCGAACTTCCATTCTAGTTCCGGCATATGCTTGAAATTCATCCCCCATAATGACCCAAACGCCATGACCGGGGTAAAGATCGTTGTGATGACCGTTAAGGTTTTCATAATTTCATTTCCACGATGGGATGAGATGACTTCCTCCAAATTAATGATTGAATCAAGCTCATGTTCATATTCATTGAGCAATTCAACCGCCCGTTCAATCCGTTTACACGTCGTCTTAAAAATATCCCCCGTGCTTACCTCATTTAGATTGATCTCCTCTATCCCCATTTTTAACTCTTTTATCGGGATTAATAAATTCTTCCAGACTAATAGTTCATGCCTTTGCGTATAGATTTTTTCAAGAATACTCGTTTCATTTCGTTTCCGAACACTCCAGATTAGTGTTTTTAACGCATCTTCAAATTGGTCGATCTCATACAACATTTCATTCATAAGTTCTCCCAAAAAAATTAAAAAGCCATCTACCGGATTTTCCGTTCGATCAATGAGCCTGAGAAGGTCCTCCGTATGGATATGTTTAAAGGAAGACAGCATCAGATCAACTGTAATCAACTGATCCGTACTTACATAAAAATGAAAGATTTTATAATCTAGTTCCTCTTCAAAATTTTGCTGATAAATAAGTGAACCGGTCACAACCTTTTTTCCATTATCAAGTGTTTTTATCCGTAAGAAATTTGTTTTATGTTCCTGCAGCTGTTCCAGCCATCCGGTGCTCCCGCAGTTAACATTTTCAATAATTGGTTCTATTCGTTCACTGTCGTTTTTGTCAAATTGATACCACTTCCATTTGTTCGGTCCGATAGTTTTCTCCATAGAATCTCCTTTTGATAAAAGTTTTCCTAATTAAATCCCCTAATTTTCAAAAAATGAAACATTAAAAATAGGTTTTAAATCTAAGGAAACGGGTATGAAAGGATTAATAGAACTTAGTTGGAATGAAGTCCTATTTTAAGAGATTGTTAAAATCTAAAGGAGGTCTTGATATGAAACGAGTTTTGCCTATTACATCATTGGTTGTGGTTGGAATGGGGGCATCTGCAGCGATGTGGTTATCTTCTAAACCGAACAGAGTAAAAGCAGAGAGTGTCTTAAGAGACTGGAAACGTAAAATTAAACCTTCTCCTTTTGATAAAAGTGAAACACTCCCGATTGAAAAAGGAGGACACCCGCATCCACATGATCTAGAAGATAATAATATGGTCAGCGAAGGGGCTATGTATTCGGTTCAATTTTTTAATGAGAAAATGCAGTGATAAATGGTTGGGGCACGTTACTGCCCCAGCTAATTTTTTGACCATTTGAGGTGGTAAAATGAATTTATTTTTTTTACTCATCTATTTCATCATCATTACAGCCGTTATCGAAATTTACGTGGTTTTATTTCGGTTAACAGGGCTCAAATTGGAGATTTCAAGATTTCAGGTCATATCTTTGATGACAGGCACTGGCTTTACTACAGGAGAATCCGAGCTTATTTTAGGTCACCCCATTCGAAGAAAACTTGCCACTTTCCTGATTCTGTTTGGGGCCTTCTCCCTTGCAGTGATTATTTCATCAATTAGCAATTTCCTTTCTGACGATCTTAGAATGAATGACATTTTATTTGTAGCAGGTGGTGTCCTGCTAGTCTTTGGGGTATTAAAGCTGGCATGCATCCAGAAATTATTATCGAAATTATTTCATAAAAAAATGAAACAGAATATTGAGCTTGGTGATTTGCCCATCCGGGACGTATTTTTAACAGACAAAGAAGATTATCTACTAAATCTGCATGTCTATAAAGACTCTTCTCTCGCTTTCAAAACGATAAATCAAATAATAAACGAGCATGATCAGTTAGACTTTGTTGCCCTATTCATAAAAAGAGGTGAATTGAAGATTAGAAGAAACATCTACAATGAAAAAATCCATGAAGGAGATCAGCTGTTTTTATTTGGAGAAAAAGAGGTTATCACCGAGTATTTTAAAGATGATATTCACATCATGGAGGAAAATTTAAAGAATCAAAGTCACACACCGTTAACAAGGCCATTTAGTTGAAGCAAGGAAAAAATCTTATTTTTTTTGCAAAAAAAATGTTTAACTGTCCAAAAAAGCGGGTAATGGATAATTGGCAGGTTAGAGTAGAAGCCTCGAAATAACATTTTTTTATATGAGGAGGAACAAACGGTGAATACCTTTTATGACACTAGAAATATTTCGGCTTATATTATCGAAAACAAAGAAGAATTTCAGAATAAGCTGTTATCTGAGGCTGTCAATGTTGCCTCTAATATTGAGAAAATTTTAACCGCTGGAAATATTGATCTTTTGAAAAACGCTCAAAAGCTAGTTCTTTACGTTGTGGAAAATAGAACAGATGACCTCATTACTTTTGCTAATGAAGAAGGAGTGGCTTGGGCGAGATATTCTTTAACTCTGGCGTTCAAACTAGAATGGGTACATGCCATTAGACGTGCCTTATGGCATTTTATAAAACTTTATGATCAATTAAATGAGAAAGGTAATTATATTGAAGATTTTTTCGAATTGGAACATAAGGTTAATGACGGGATTGATGAATTTCTAAACACCTTTTTCATTAGCTATTCACAGTATAAAGATGAATTAATTCTTTCTCAAAGGAAATTAGTTGAACATCTCTCGGTTCCAATCATACCAGTTAGCTCAACTGTAGCTGTATTGCCGTTGATTGGTACGTTTGATTCTTATCGAATGGATATTATTGAAGAAAAAGTATTAACGGATATATTAAGGTTAAGGATTCTTACATTGATTATTGACCTTTCGGGAATATCGGACATGGACGAAGGTACGATTTCTGATTTTCAAAAAGTATTGATTGGCGTAACGTTAATGGGTGCTAAATCAGTCATAACTGGATTACGCCCTGAACTTGTAAGAAGAATGGTTAATTTAGGAATCGATCTTCACAGTTATACAGAGACAAAAGCAACGTTACAGCAAACATTAAATGAACATCTTGTTGTTTAGCACTCACAGTATTTAGAAAGAAATATTTAGAAGAGCTTGGATATTCCAAGCCTTCTTTTGTTTTAAATCTTTTTTACTTCTAAATTCGAAATGTGATAACCACTGATCGTGTGGACTTTGAATAGATATCCTTCTGTTACAACTTCACTTCCTTTTTGGGAGTCAAGGTTTTGTGATAGAAACCAGCCGCCAATTGTAATTATTCCTGCAGTCGCTAAGCTTGTCCCGAGTAAATCATTTACGTCCTCTATTAATAGTTTTGCATCTACTAAATAATGGTTTTCCTTGATCTTTTGAATCTCTGCAACTTCATCCGCATCAAATTCATCTCTAACTTCTCCGACGATTTCCTCAATAATATCTTCAACCGTAACCAAACCAGAAGTCCCACCGTATTCATCCATTAGAATGGCCATATGTGTACGTTCTTTTTGCATTTTCACCAATAGGTCATGAATGGGAATGGTTTCGATCACGTAAATAACAGGATTGATATAGGATTTTACCTTCAACTCTTCCTTATTTCCTTTATTCATTATTTTAGCTGTTAAGAGTGCTTTAACGTTTATGATACCGATGATATTATCTATATCACCGTCCATTACTGGATATCGAGTATAATTTTCGCTTTTCACCCTCTTAATAACTTCATTAATCGTGTCGTCCAACGTAAGGCTGCTAATTTCCGTGCGAGGGACCATGATTTCTTTTGCCAATCTCTCATCAAATTCAAAAATATTGTTTACATATCGTAATTCATTCTGATTAATCTCCCCACTCTTATAGCTTTCTAACAAGAGGATCCGCAGCTCTTCTTCGGAGTGAGCTGATTCTTGTTCGGATGCTGGATTTAAGCCAAATAGACCAGCCAACAGACGAGCAGAACCATTTAATAGCCAGATAAACGGAAACATGATTTTGTTAAACCATATGATTGGCCGAGAGAAGTAAAGCGTTACAATCTCCGCTTTTTGGATTGCTACTGTTTTAGGCGCCAATTCACCAATTACTACATGTAAAAAGGTAACTGAGGCAAAGGCAAGCCCAAAGGATAAAATATGTGTAACAGATTCATTTAGGTTGAGTACCGTTAACAATGGGTGCAGCAGCTTTTCTACCGTTGGTTCTCCTAACCACCCCAACCCGAGTGCCGTTACTGTGATTCCCAGTTGGCAGGTTGAAAGATATTCATCGAGATGGGATACTACCTTTTTAGCTGCAACAGCACCCTTCTTTCCTTCCGCAATCAATTGATCAATCCTGGATGGTCGTACTTTTACAATGGCAAATTCGATTGCGACAAAAAATCCAGTAAGTGCGATTAATAGTGTGATTAAAAGTAAATTTATTATCATCAAGAGAAGCTTCACTCCCTCTCTTTTATTAAAAATAACAATCCGAAATCATCTGAGTTTCGGATTGTTATTTGTGCGATCAGGTAACAACCTGTCCCTTTTGCTTAAATCTTTTATTCTATTATTTTCTTGTCTATTTTATTATCTAGCTTGCCTAAATATTTCGTGGCAAATTCCTTTCCCCCTAGACCGAAGGCGAGGCCGAATGCTAATGCTACTCCACCTAATACGAGAATAAAGGCCGCATTTACGATGGAATGAGCAACACGAAGCTGGTCTAATGCCATAAAGACAGTAACTGCAAAGATTGCATATTTCCCAACAGCTGCAAGTGTCCGCGAGTAGCTGTTCCTTAAAATGTTTTGTAAAATACGTTCTACTAAATGACCTAAATATAATCCAACTCCTAAAATAACTAGTGCAGCGAATAACATCGGTAAATAAGCAATCACGCCTGTGGCAAGAGTCACTAAGAACTCTAAGTGGACAATTTGTAATGCTTCCACTGTAAATAATAAAACAATCACTATTTTTGCGAGCATACCAACGATTTGTGAAAGATTGTACTTGGATGGCTCTGGATTTAATGAGCCAATGCCCATATGGTGAAATAAATTATTAAATTTTAAGCGCCAGAGCATTTGAGTAACCATTTTTTCGACCCATTTTCCAAGCCATAAGCCCACTAAGATTAAGATTACCGCCACAGCGATGTTTGGAATGAGGGAGAGCACATGATGAAGCATCGTTATGGCCGGGTCAGAAATTCCTTTTAGATCGAGTTTTTCTAAGGCTGTAATAATCGTCGGAATTAAGATTAAGATAAACGCAATATTGCCGATCATACTTGAAAGAGTGGTTCCCTCTCCTGTTGGGCTTAACCCAAACCTTTGACCCATTCTCTCCGTACCAATACTTCTTAAAAAGTTTGTTAGAATATCACGGACAATTTTTGCAATAAGCCAGCCGACAAAGACAATCAGTGCGGCAGCAAATAACTTAGGTATAAAGGCAAGCAAAGTTGAGAGGGTGTTTGCGAAAGGTTCAGAAACACCTTCCATTTGCAATGCATCTAAGACCCCTGGTAAAAATAGTAAGAAAACAAAGTAGAAAAGAGCTTTTGCGATACTGTTTACCTTACTTACAGCATCCGCTGGATTATTTGTCATCTTCCATTTGACTAAAAGACGTTCAAAACGAAACATTGCAGAGGCCTTTTTAAAGAGCATACGAACGAGTGAGGCAACTGCCCAAGCTAGTAGTAATATTAGAGCAGCTTTTAAAACGTTCGGAATCGCTGCTGTAATGATTGATAACATTTGAACCAGTGGTGTGGCAATCAAGCTTAAGTTCAGCATATTAAAAAAGATAATCCACACAAACACTAGTAAAATATAATAAACAATTTTTCCAATAATCACTTCAGAAGAATATTTTCTCTTTTCAAAGTTTGAAAAAAGCTTATCATCAAAGCGTGTTTTCTTTAAAATTGCCTCGACACCTTTTCCGATACTCTTAGCAATCAGCCAGCCAACTAATAATACAAGAAGGGCAAACAGCAAGTTCGGAAGCTGGTTAAAATAAGAGTACCAACCCGTCATCATTTGATTCATATCCATAGTATCGATCTCCTTTTCCCCATTTTTTTCAGTTTCCAACTTATTTACGTAAGTAAGTTTTCTATTGGATATATAACCCTAATAAAAGAAATGAAACCTTATTTTTTTACTAGTTGGTTCAATCCCCAGCAAATAAAATTTTTTTAAATGGTAATCAAAGGCTTTTTAAAAAATGGCCTTTAATAGAAAGAAAACGATTTTTTACTCTGGATGGATCATTCACCCCTTATTTTTGAAAAAAAAATGAGGTTTCGTATTTTATCCAGTGGGAATATAACCAATATGCAAACGAAAGGGGCTGAAAGGTATGAGTTTAATAGCAGATCAAGATAATGGTATTAGCGATGGTGAAAAGAAAGATGAACTAGATAATAAAAATCCATAAGCACAAATACAAGGAGGCTAAACAATATGAATAAGGATAAATTGTCAGGTAATGTAGATCAAGTAAAAGGAGAAGCTAAAGAACAATGGGGTCATTTAACAGATGATGATTCAAAGGTAGTAGAAGGAAAAATGGATAAAGCAAAAGGCAAAGTAAAAGAAGGCGTTGGAGAAGTGAAGGATAAACTATCAAGATAGTAAACATTCACAGTGGCAACCTATTAATGATATTACTATATTCATTTTTTATAAAACATCCAAATTTTAAATAAGAGGAGGAGTAAAAATGAACAAACATGAAAAAAACATTGTAGGTGTTTATCAATCCGAACAAGAGGCCATTGCCGCAATTGAGGATCTTGTAAAATGGGGATACGATAAGTCAGAAATCAGTGTAATCGGTAAAGATCACAATCACGTTGATTACGTTACCGAAGAAACAGGCACTGCAGTCGAAGATACCGCAGCAACAGGCGCGATTACAGGTGGGGCACTCGGTGGCGCAACAGGATTATTAGCTGGACTTGGCGCTCTTGCCATACCCGGTATTGGCCCGATTGTCGCCGCAGGTCCAATCGCTGCAAGTATAATGGGCGCTTTAACCGGTGCAGGTGTAGGTGGATTAACTGGAGCACTTATCGGACTTGGAATTCCAGACGATGACGCCAAGTATTATGGGGAGTCCGTTGAAGAAGGTAAGATCTTAGTCCTGGTTAAGAAAAGAGAAGACTCTGCCCATAATATGATCGACAGTGAAGAAGAGATTCCTTTAGACGTGGAACCAACACCTGATCATGAGGAAGACCGATTCAAATCAATTAGAAATCGAAACCCTGCCTTGAGTAACAAAAATTAAATAAATAATAGATACAAAAAAAGAAGAGGTTCCCCAACCTCTTCTTCTTCATATAAAACCCCTTTAAATTAACCGGCCGCCTTCCCCCAAGCAGCCTAACCCTCCCTTAACAACTAGCTGAAAAAGTCTGCTAAGATATCAAGATTATTTTGCATAAAATCTAAAGCGATATTCGGCATCACACCAAACAGTACTGAACCAACCACAGCAACAATCAAGACCACAATAATTCCGAATGGAAGATTGAACTTGCTGTCATCGCTTGCCGGACGGAAGAACATTTGCGTCATCACGCCGAAATAGTAGAAATACGAAACGACCGTCGTCGCAATCATAATCGACGCAAGCACATAATGCGGCGTACCATAAAATGCCCCGATAAAGATGTTTAATTTTCCAATGAAACCAGCTGTCCCCGGGAAACCTGCCAACGAAACAAGCAGTAAGCCCATCACGACTGCAAGCACCGGCGAGCGGCGATACAATCCAGCAAAATCAGCAATCTCCGTTGAGCCTGTTTTTTCGCTAACCACCTGGATGACCGCAAACGCGCCAAGGTTCATGAACAAGTAAGCGAGTAAGTAGAACCAGATCGAATAAAACATATTCGAGCTGAGCGACGTTAACGCCACTAAAATATAACCGGCATGAGCGATACTTGAGTAAGCAAACATTCGTTTTATGTTCGACTGCTTCAAAGCAATAAAGTTACCAATAATCATGGTCGCCCCAGCGATAAAGGCGATGTAGTCCTGCATCTCTAACAAAATCGGCATTTGTGGATTTCCAACCGATGCAGCCGAACCAAATACCGTTAACAAAATGCGGAGTACAATCACAAAGCCCGCTGTCTTCGAAACCACACTTAGAAAAGCAGTAACCGGCGTTGGCGCCCCTTGGTAAACGTCAGGTGCCCACATATGGAACGGAGCCGCACCCAGTTTAAAGGCTAATCCAACAAAAACCATCAAAAATGCCAAGGTTAACAAGTAAGCTTGCTGGCCACCCGTAACCGTGGACAACCGGCCGGCAATGTCGAGCAAGTTGGTTGAGCCTGTTAAGCCATAGATATAGCTCATCCCAAACAACGTAATCGCAGTCGAAATTCCGCCATTGATGACGTACTTCATCGCTGATTCGTTAGACTCTAAATGATACTTGCGGATCCCCGCTAAAATATAAGAAGAAACAGTTAACAATTCCAAGCCGATAAACAGCGTAATTAGATCGCCGCTGGATGTCATAATCATCGCACCGAGCAAGGCCGATAAGAACAAATAATAAAACTCGCCGCGATATTCTTCCAAGCCGTCTTTCGGCTCATAGCTGACGGCCAAGAACATGACCAGACCTGCACCTGCAAGCAGCAATAATTTAAAGGCCATCGCGAAACTATCTAAGCGGAACGAATTCTCCAAAATGGACGTCACTGGTCCGCCGACCATGCCAAGCACAGAAACGATCGCAGCAAAAATGGCCGCAATCCCGATCCAGCCGAGAATTTTTCGATCCATATTTTTCGGCATAAATAAATCTAAAAGTGTAAGAAGTGCTGATACACCAAGGATGATGAACTCTGGCGTCATGGCACTCCAATTAAATTGCTGCAAGGTCTCAAGACTCATCCTTCATCACCCTCCTATCCCTAGCATGATTGTTTCAAGTGTAGTTTTTAATGGCGCGCTGAGGACACTTGGGAAAACACCAATTACAACGATTAACAACATCAAAATAACCACTGGCACAAATTCCACACCTTTAAGATCAAGGACGCCAGTAAATTCACGATGCGACTGGCCGTACGTGATTCCTAACACAGCGCGAAGCAAGTAAGCCGCCGTCATGATAATCCCGATCGTACCAACTGCGGCAATCCACGGCATTTCTTTGAAAAGACCGAGGAACGCCATAAACTCACTCACAAATCCAGACATCCCTGGCAATCCAAGCGACGCCATCCCTGCGGCCAACAAAAAGCCCGCAGCAATCGGCATGCCCTTCGCCATTCCGCCAAGATTCTCAATCAGCGATGTATCGGTGCGTTCATAAAGGATGCCCACCAAGAAGAACAACAGCGCGGAAATCAATCCGTGCGAAATCACTTGGAAAATCGCCCCCTGAACCCCAGCCTCATTCATCGCCGCAAGTCCGATTAACACAATACCCATATGAGAAATGGATGAATAAGCCAAAACCATTTTAAAATCTGTTTGAATGAACGCTAGAAACGCCCCATAAAGGAGATTAATCACTCCAAGGACAGCAATCAGCGTCGCAAGTGTTTGAAACTGCTCGGGAAAAATCCCCATCCCAAAACGAATTAATCCGTACGCACCGATCTTCAGGAGAATCCCTGAGTGGATCATAACAACAGATGGCGGCGCTTGAACGTGTACCTTCAGCATCCAGCTGTGTAATGGGAAAATCGGTAATTTTACACCAAACGCAATCAATAAAGCAATGAACAAGCCAAGCTTTAAGTCGCCAGACAGCGGCGCGTTTGGATCGGCCACCATTTGGACCAGGGTATCAATATTCGTCGTGCCTGTTTTTGCAAACAGAATCATGATGACGATAAGCAGTACAGCTGACCCTAAGCCGTTATAAATTAAGAAGCTGTAAGCTGCCTTTTCTTTTTCAAAATAACCCCATTTTCCGATTAAGAAGAAGGTCGGGATTAAGGTGACTTCAAAGAAGATGAAGAACAGAATTAAGTTTTCAGCGGTAAACACGCCGAGCATTCCGATTTCTAACAGAAGGAAGAGCATGAAATAGCCTTTCCATTCCTTTTTCACAAACTTTGCCGCCGCAATCGCTGACAGCGTCGCTACGACCGCTGTGAGGACGACCAGCAAGAGTTGAAAACCGCTCAAGGCAAGTTCATAATACACCGAGAAAACTGGCTCTTCGACGCCGGCTATGCCGCGGAATTGAATCCACGGGACAGATACGGTAAAATCCGCCAAATCCTTGCCAAATTGATAATGAAGATAGGCAGCCAGTGCCAACAGTAAGGCCGGCAGTGTGGCTAGAAAGCCAACCGCTTTAATCGCTTTTTCTTCCGTTTTAGGCATAAAAGCCAAAACGACGATACCTAGTAAAGGGGAGAATACTAGGATTGAAAGAACAGATGTTAAATTCATCGTAGGTACCCCCCAGTTAATGCAAAGATGACAACGAGGACCGCTAGCCCAATAAAGGCGACCGCGCCGTAAGTTTGAACCTGTCCGGTTTGCAGCTTCGAACCTGCTGCCCCAAGACCTTGGACAATCCCAACTACACCCTTGACGAGTCCGCCAACAAGGAAGACATCAATGAAACGTAAGAAGTAGCTGAGTCCTTTAGTAAACGCGACGACAGTCAGTTGATAGAACTCGTCGACGTAATATTTGTTCGTTAAAATCGTGTGTAATGTATCCCCTGTGCCGCTTAACCAGTTGCGGGCCACAGACCGCTTGCTGTACATCAAGTATGCAAGGTAAATTCCCGCTAAGGAAACAACCGTTGCAGCAATCATGATCCAGCTTGGACCTTCGACGTGCCCATGGTGCGCGAGCGCTTCGTTGCCATCAACAAGCCAGTCGCCAAGGAACGTTCCAAACCAAGGTGTATTGACATAACCAGCAACAATCGCCAGCACACCGAGGAGAATCATCGGGTAAGTCATGTTCACTGGTGATTCGTGCACATGCTTTTGTTCTCCGCGTGCTTCACCGGTAAATACCATGAAGAACAAGCGGAACATATAGAAAGCTGTCATAAATGCGGCCGCAAGAGCGAGTAAGAAGAGGATTGGATGTCCGCCTTCCCAGGCCGCAACTAAAATTTCATCTTTGGAGAAGAATCCGGAAAGCCCTGGGACACCGCTGATCGCGAGTGTTCCGATTAAGAATAGCGGTCCGGTTAGTTTGAGCTTTTTCCAAAGTCCGCCCATTTCCTCGATGTTCTGTGTATGTACCGCATGAATGACGGAGCCGGCTGCTAAGAATAATAGCGCCTTGAAGAATGCGTGTGTCATCAGGTGGAATACCCCAGCAACATATCCGGCAGACCCTAAGGCAAGCATCATGTAACCAAGCTGTGAGACCGTTGAATACGCGAGTACACGTTTGATATCGGTTTGCACAAGACCAATGCTTGCCGCAAATATCGCGGTAAACGCGCCAATCACGGCGATCGTAAGGAGCGCTGTTTTGCTCGCTGCGAACAGTGGAAATAGTGCCGCTACCAAATAAACACCGGCAGCAACCATCGTCGCCGCGTGGATTAAGGCCGAAACAGGCGTCGGACCTTCCATCGCATCCGGAAGCCAGGTGTGAAGCGGGAACTGACCCGACTTACCAACCGCCCCGATGAAAATAAGAATGGCAGTTAAGGTAATCATGGTGCCTGACACCGCACCGGCATCTACAGCAGCGAAAATTTCACTATATTCAAAGCTTTTGGTTTCCCAGAATAGCAGAATCATGCCGATAAATAAGCCTACGTCCCCGATCCGGGTCATAATGAACGCTTTTTTCGCGGCCGCCTTCGCTTCGTCCTTGTAAAAATAAAAACCGATTAATAGGAAGGAACCGACACCGACAAGCTCCCAGAAAATATAGGTTTGCAGTAAGTTTGGTGAAATCACCAGACCAAGCATTGCAAACGTAAAGAGTCCTAAATAGGCATAGAATACTGGAAACCGCTCGTCCCCTTGCATATAACCTTTGGAGTAGGTATGTACTAAGAAACTTACGAGCGATACGATAAACAGCATTAATGCATTTAATTGATTCACTTCAAAGCCCGCTGTTAGATGCATATCTCCTATCGTGAGCCAGTCAAATTTCGTAACATAGGTTGGCTCAGAAAAGCGCTCGAATAATACCAAAATCGAGTAGACAAGCGATGCCAATGTGAGCAGAATCCCCACATACGCACTCGCCTCATTCAGTCGCTTCCCGAAAAGAAGAAGGATCAAAAACGATAATAGCGGGAAAAGCGGTATGAGCCATGCATTCTCCATCATTATCACTATCCCCTTAGACACGGGCGGTGGCTATCACCACCCGAGTTTTGTCGAAAGTTATTTTTATCTGGTGCCTGACACCCTTCGTGGACAAATCCGCATAAATGTCCGCGTACAGTGGACAACTCAACACAAAGTTGCAGTGTCCGTCCAGGGTGGACAAAATGGCGAAGTGTCTTTTCGTGGTGCCTGACACCCAATTTTTTTTAGTTTTTCATTGTGTCCATTTCGTCGATGTTGACGGTCTTTTTGGCGCGGTAAAGTGAGATTAAGATGGCTAGACCGACAGCTGCTTCGGCTGCTGCGACGCTGATCGCGAACAGGGCGAAGATTTGGCCGGTAATGGACGGCGCCATTCCATATTTGCTGAAGGTTACGAGATTAATATTGACCGCATTCAGCATTAATTCAATCGAAATCAGGACAATAACGGTGTTCCTTTTGGTGAGCGCACCGTATAAACCGATGCAAAACAAGATCAGTGCAAGTGCCAGGAAGGCTGAAGCGGGAACAGAACTCATTGGTCGTCCGCCTCCTTCTTCTCATTTTTAGCTAAGATAATCGAACCGACAAGGGCGACAAGTAGTAAAACAGACGTTAACTCAAACGGAATGATGTATTTTGAGTAAAGTGCTTTACCGATTTGCATCGTGTTGTTTTCATGCAAGGTGGTCGGAACCTGTTCGATATTGAAATTGTAAATGCCAAGGTAAACAGCAAATGCAAAGCCGAGAATCCCTAAGAAGACGAGGATTTTTCTCCATTTGCCTGTTTGTGGTTCATGTTCATCATTATGCTTTGTTAACATGATTCCAAACAGCATGATGATGGTAATCGCACCTGAATAGATTAAGATTTGCACAGCTGCCACAAATTCGGCTGACAGCAGCACGTAAATTCCAGCAATTGCGACAAAGGTGAAGATCAGTGAAACGACCATATGAACCACCTTGGTAAGGTTTAAAAGAAGCACACCGCCGATAATGGCGACAAGTGCGAGCCCCATAAAAGCGAGGAATTCGCCTGAAAAGGTCATGGTTTATTCACCTGCCGTATGTTTTCATCGTTTTCATCTAACCATTCTAGGTTTTTAAATAACATGTCACGGCTGTATTCAGCGAGCTCGAAGTTATTGGTCATGATAATCGCTTCGGTCGGGCATACCTCCGTACATAAGTCACAAAGGATGCAAATTTCAAAGTTAATATCATAGGTATCAATGATTTTCCCTTTTTTCGTTGGGTCCGGATGCTTTTTACCCGTTAAATTAATACAATCCGTCGGACAGATGTTCATACACTGATTACAAACAATACACTTTTCCGGATAAAACTTTTGAATACCGCGGAACCGGTCTGGCAGTGGAAGCGGCTTGTTTGGATAATCATACGTAACCTTTTCTTTGGTCAAGTTTTTTAGGGTATATTTCAAGCCTTTTACTAATCCAAGCACGTTTTTCACCCCTTTTACATTTTAAAGATGGTTTTTGGTGTCAGGCACCATGTGAAGGCTGTAACTTTGAACTTCGATAACTGTCTAGCTCCATCGCCCAGCATCTAGTGTACTTCGCTCTTCTCCCTACGATAAGTCAACATCGGATCGCTAACGCTCTCCGTGTTTCCTATATCTCAGTCGAAGCGCTCCAGTCCATACGATGCTAAACGGGCGATTCCGCTTTTCTTAGAAAAATAACGATTTTACTAATGCTGTTAAGAATATGTTTGCTAGTGCGATTGGCAATAGTACTTTCCAGCCAAATTCCATGAGTTTGTCGGCGCGGAAACGTGGTAGTGTTGCCCGCAGCCAGATGTAGACAAAGACGACGACGCTGAATTTAAGTGCGAACCAGACGGCGCCTGGGATGAAGTCCAGGAAGCTAATTGGTGCCAGCCATCCGCCAAGGAAGACGACGGTAATGAGTGCGGACATTGCGAATAAGTACACATATTCAGCGAGCATAAAGAAGGCCCAGCGGAATCCGGAATATTCTACATGGTATCCAGCGACTAGTTCGTTTTCCGATTCCGGCAGGTCGAATGGTGTCCGGTTTAATTCGGCGATTGATGCAATGAAAAAGACGATGAAGCCGATTGGCTGTAAGAGTACAAACCAGCCATGTTTTTGTGCCTCAACGATATCATTTAGGTTTAAACTTCCTGATAAAAGGATGACACCTAGGACGGACATGACTAACGGGATTTCGTAGGAAATCATTTGGGCTGATGCACGCATTCCTCCTAAGAGGGCATACTTGTTATTTGATGCCCAGCCGCCAAGGAGCATGCCAAAGGTGGTTAATCCGCTAACGGCAATATAATAGAGTAATCCGACACCGATGTCAGCAAATTGAAAGGCGTCTGTGAACGGCATTGTCGCCAGGACCATAAAGGATGGCGCGAAGGCGATGACTGGTGCAATGATAAATAATGGCTTGTCGGCTGCTTTTGGAATGATGTCCTCTTTTAGTAACAGCTTGAGGACGTCTGCGACGGTTTGTAATAGTCCCCATTTACCGCCGACCTGGTTTGGACCATGGCGCAGCTGCATGTAGCCTAAGACTTTCCGCTCTGCTAAAATTCCGTAGGTAACAAATCCTAATACAATTAAAAGCAAGACAGCGCCGAGTAAAAAGAAAATTCCAAAGTTAGCCCACCCCGGACTTGACTGGAGCAATTCTTCTATCATTAGCCGTCAACCTCCCCAAGGACAATATCAACTGCCCCTAAAATAGCAATCATGTTTGCAATATTTTCACCCTTTAATAGTTTCGGGAGAATTTGCAGGTTATAGAAGGATGGTCTTCTAAACTTTAAGCGGTACGGTTCTTTTTTGCCGTCGCTGTAAATATAGCAGCCAATCTCTCCGCGCGGTGATTCAATGCGGACGAAGGCTTCGCCTTTAGGTGCCTTAATGATTTTCGGCACTTTCGCCATAATGGGACCTTCACCAGGGAATTGTTCCACGGCTTGTTCCAGGATTTTCAAGGATTCTTCAATCTCCGCAAGACGCAAATGGTAGCGAGCTAAGCAATCGCCGTCCTCTGAGGTTGGTACATCAAAGGTAAAACGGTTGTAAACGGAGTAAGGCTCATCTTTACGAAGATCCCATTTCACGCCTGTACTGCGCAGGTTTGGTCCGCTCAGTGAATATTGGAGTGCCTCTTCTTTTGTATATTTGCCGACGCCTTTGACCCGGTCGAGGAAGATTTCATTTCCGGACACAAGATCGTGATAGCCTTTCAGCTGGCCGCGCAAGTATGGTACAAAGCTGCCTACTTTTTCAATCCAGCCTTCAGGTGCATCCCACTTCACACCGCCAACGCGCATATAGTTGAAGGTCAAGCGTGCCCCCGATAATTCGTTGAGCATATTGATAATCATTTCGCGGTCACGGAAGGCGTAGATAAACGGACTTGTTGCACCTAAGTCAAGGATATACGTACCCCAGGCGACAAGGTGGCTGGCAATCCGGTTCAATTCCATCGCAATCACGCGTAAGAAATCAGCTCGTTCAGGAATTTCAATCCCCATCATTGTCTCGACGGCATGACAGAGGATATAGTTATTGGTCATCGAGGACAAATAGTCCATTCGGTCGGTGTAAGGAATAATCTGCGTATATTGCAGGTCTTCTGCTAATTTTTCTGTCCCGCGGTGTAAGTACCCGATGACAGGTTTCGCTTCGGTAATGATTTCCCCATCAATTTTAACAACCAGCCGGAAAACTCCGTGCGTACTTGGATGCTGAGGACCGACGTTTAATATCATTTCTTCTGTTCTGATCATTGGTTACACCTCCACGTCGTACGGCTCGTAATCTTTTCGCAGTGGATGGCCAACCCATTCTTCGCCTAGCAAGATGCGCCGTAAGTCTGGATGTCCTGGAAACTTGATTCCTAGTAAATCATAGGCTTCACATTCAGGCCATTCTGCGCCTGCCCAAAGTGGCTGCAAGGACTCGATTGTTGGTTCGCTGCGGTCAATCTTCACTTTTAGGGCGACGGACTGACGGTTTTTGTATGAGTACAAGTGAACATAAACTTCCATATGTGTTTCAAAGTCTGTCCCATGAAGCTCTGATAAATAATCGAACCCTAAGAGCTCGTTGTATTTTAAAAATTGAGCTACTTTGTAATATGTATCACGCTTCGCCACAAGGGTTGGAACGTCCTTAGATAGTTTATTAATATAAGAATCTTCTAAAACATCTGAACCCAGATGTTCGGTAATCACCTTCACATACTTATCGAGGTATGGCTGGTTTGGTGATGGCTTCGTTTCGGCTGCTGGAGCCGCTGTAGCATCCGCTTTTCCGCCCGCTGCCGCTTTCGCCTTGGCTGCTGCCGCTGCTTTGGCCTTTGCTTTCGCTGCTGCAATCGCTTTAGCTTTTTCGTCATCGCCGCCTGCTGGTGCGACTGAGTCGGTTCCTGCTTCTGCTCCTGCCGCTTTGGCTTTCGCCGCTGCCGCTGCCTTTGCTTTTGCTGCCGCCACTGCTTTCGCCTTGGCCGCTGCTGCCGCTTTTGCCTTAGCATCGTCTCCGGCTGGGGCGTTATCGCCTGCCTCGGATTCAGCTGCTGGGGCTGCTCCGCCAGCTAGTTCCATCGCTATTTTCTTCGCTGCGGCCGCCGCTTTCGCTTTCGCTACCGCTGCTGCCTTTTTCTTTGCTAAATCGTCACTGTCGTCTGAAGCAGAAGTTTCAGTCACTGGTGCTGGTGTTTCAACTGGCGCAGATTCCTCGGCTGGGGCTGGAGTGCCAGCAAGCTCCATCGCTTTTCGCTTTGCCGCTGCTGCCGCCTTCGCTTTCGCTACCGCCGCCGCCTTTTTCTTCGCTAGATCATCGCCGTCATTTGCCGGTGCTGGTTCTGGCTCTGGTGCTTCGGCCTTAACTGGTTCCGACGGTTTTTCCTCCTGCTTCGGAGTTGGTGATGCTTCCCCTGCGGCCTTCGCCGCCCGTTTCGCCGCCGCTGCCGCTTTCGCCTTTTCAACGGCTTCCTTTTTTAACTGATCAAGATCTTTATCCCCACTCATCGGTTAGATCACCTTCTTCCCAGTCTTCGCTTCATAGCGAATCTTTTCCTTTAATTTATTGATTCCATAAATTAAAGCGGCTGGGTTTGGAGGGCATCCAGGTATGTACACATCGACAGGAACGATTTGATCGACTCCCTTAACGACGGAATAAGACTTTACATACGGCCCACCTGCTGTCGCACAAGAACCCATCGCAATGACCCATTTTGGTTCAGGCATTTGGTCATATAATCTTCGTAAAATTGGTGCCATCTTCTTCGTCACCGTTCCAGACACAATCATACAATCCGACTGGCGTGGTGACGTACGGAAAAAGGAACCCGAACGATCCAAATCATAATTCGCTCCGCCTACACCCATCATCTCAATCGCACAACAAGCCAGACCAAATGTCACCGGGTAGATCGAACTGCTTCGAGCCCAAGCTTTAATTTGCTCTAGCGTAGTCATAAATACATTTCGCTGTAACTCGGCCATTTCTTGTTGTGAAATGCCATCTAGTTTTAATTCCATCGTAGCACCTTCTTTTTCCAGGCATACACAAGGCCAATTAATAACATAATAACGAAAATCAACATCTCGATTAGTGCAAAAATCCCCAGTTTATCATAGGCCACCGCCCATGGATATAAAAACACGGTTTCTACATCAAAAATAACAAACATCAGGGCAAAAATATAATAGCGGACATTGAACTGTACACGGGAATCGTGAAAAGGCTCAATACCGCTCTCATATGTGGTATACTTCGCTTCGCTCGGTTTATGCGGACGCAGAAGCTTACCTAAATATAAAGCCACCACAGGCAGCAGCACCCCAAGACATAGAAACGCAAAGACGATCAGATAATTATTCTGATATACATTTAGAAGTTCCATATCTATCCCCTCCAATGTTGTAAATTTTCATACTAATGAATATTGTAACCGAATTCATTATAGCACTGTTACAAACCCATGTCGACAAACCAAATTCATAAAAATTGGAATTCTATCCGCCTCGAAATTCCTGATTAAAAGGCTCTTGAGAGCTCGCTCTCAAAAGAGACTTTCAATCAGGAATTTTGCAAGCTTCAGCGATAGCTGAAGCGCAGGATGCGCTAGCATCCGGCGGGTAGAATTACAATTTACACCTGAACTAAGTCGTCGACATGAAGTCCCTTCCCCTGAGCGTTTGCGTGATCTCGCAGAAACACATCCTGAATTACCTCAGAGATGACGCAAGAGCGAACCCGCCACACCAGATATAGACGGACATGTTTTAGTGCACGTGATCTGGAGCGTTAGCGGAAGATGACGTGCATAAAGGGTTCGCAAGAACCCAATAACCTACCTAATAATTCGACAACAACCCCTATTTAACAACAAAATGTGTACAATGTCAGTGAGTTTTGTCATTAAAAATTCACCGAATATCTCTTTTTTTAAACAAACTTATATTTTTCTAAAAAAGTAATAATCTAACCAAACAAAGCTCAATCTCACATTATTTAAACATGTCCCTATACAATCATATTCATACTTCAACTTTTCATGCTATTTTCCGAATCAAGTCTTAGCTCCCGCTAAAAATCAGTCGTAAGACTGGCTCACCTAACTAATTTCCCACTATTATAGAAATAACTCTCCCTCATTACCCTTTCCAAATACCTCTTTCAATAAAACCTCATATTTACTGTCCTCTCCCCCAATAAGCCCTCAAACCAACCAAAAAAGCCAGTCGCAAGACTGGCTAGGTATCTAATTTACTCAAATAATAGAACGAGGTGCTCCCTCTTTGGCTTTTCTAGATACCTCTTTTAATAAATCCTCATATTTACTGTCCACTTTTCCTAATTTACTGTCGACTTTTATTAATTTACTGTCCACCTTCCTACATATACTGTCCACTCCCCCAATAAACCCTCAACCAACCCAAAAAGCCAGTCGCAAGACTGGCTAGGTAACTTTCTTCCCATCATGAATATGCTAATATCCCCCTCCCTCCACACCACAACCATAAATACAAACACCCAAAAACCACAAAAAACCCCTCCAGCAGCATTTAGCCGCCAGAGGGGTTTTACTTTTTCCAAAAAAACTACATTCTTCGTTCCGATACGCCGAGGCGATTGATGGCACGCTGCAAGGCAAGCTCAGCACGTCTGAAATCGGTATGCTCGACTTGATGGTCTCTCAGACGCTGTTCCGCGCGTTCCTTCGCTCTTATGGCACGTTCAACATCAATTTCAGACGCAACTTCCGCTGATTGGGCTAAGATAGTCACCTGATCAGGACGGACCTCTAAAATTCCACCGCTGACCGCGATAAATTCCGTTTTTCCGTCTTTTTTAAGACGTACGGAAGTAATTTCGAGCGGAGCCACCAACGGCATGTGGCCTGGGGAAATCCCCAAATCACCACTTGTTGCCTTGGTACTTACCATTTCCACATCTGAATCAAACACCAGGCCATCGGGAGTAACAATACTGACTCGAATCGTCTTCATTTTTTACCCTCCAGGCTCTGTTTAGACCTCTACACCCATGCGTTTCGCGCTCTCAATAACATCCTCAATACGGCCAACGAGACGGAAAGCATCTTCTGGAAGGTGGTCATACTTACCTTCAAGAATCTCTTTGAAACCACGAACAGTTTCCTTAACAGGTACATAAGAACCTGGCTGGCCAGTAAACTGTTCAGCAACATGGAAGTTTTGAGATAAGAACACTTGAATACGACGCGCACGTTGTACCGTTAACTTATCATCATCACTTAGTTCATCCATACCAAGGATCGCGATAATATCTTGTAACTCTTTATAACGTTGTAATGTTGATTGTACTTGGCGGGCTACATTATAGTGCTCCTCACCAACAATATCAGGTGACAATGCACGTGATGTTGAAGCCAAAGGATCCACCGCTGGGTAAATACCCATCTCAGAAAGCTTACGCTCAAGGTTTGTTGTTGCATCTAAGTGAGCGAAAGTAGTAGCCGGAGCCGGATCCGTATAGTCATCGGCTGGTACATAAATCGCTTGGATCGATGTTACAGATCCTAGGTTTGTAGACGTAATACGCTCTTGTAATTTACCCATCTCAGTAGCAAGAGTTGGCTGGTAACCTACCGCTGATGGCATACGGCCAAGTAGCGCGGAAACCTCAGAACCTGCTTGCGTGAAACGGAAAATGTTATCCATGAAGAAAAGAACGTCTTGTCCTTGCTCATCACGGAAATACTCAGACATTGTCAAACCTGTTAAAGCAACACGCATACGTGCGCCAGGCGGCTCGTTCATTTGTCCAAATACCATCGCAGTTTTCTTGATAACGCCTGAATCAGTCATCTCGTGGTAAAGGTCATTACCTTCACGAGTACGCTCACCAACACCGGCGAATACCGAAATACCACCGTGCTCTTGAGCGATGTTATTGATCAATTCCTGGATTAATACGGTTTTACCTACACCCGCACCACCGAAAAGACCGATTTTTCCACCTTTAATATATGGTGCAAGAAGGTCTACTACCTTAATACCAGTTTCAAGAATTTCAACTTCAGTAGAAAGGTTTTCAAATGTTGGTGCTTCGCGGTGAATCGAATCACGGCGCTCACTTGCTGGAATCTCAGCCGCAAGGTCAATCGTTTCACCCAATACGTTAAATACACGACCAAGTGTTACATCACCAACAGGTACAGAAATCGGATTACCAGTATCTTCAACTTCTATTCCACGAGTTAAACCATCTGTGGTAGACATCGCGATCGTACGAACTGTATCATCACCTAAATGAAGAGCTACTTCAAGGGTAATGTTGATATCAACTTCGGATGCATTACTCGCTTTACTTGAAATTTTCAACGCATTATAAATCGCAGGCAGATGACCGCTTTCGAACTTAACGTCAACTACCGGACCCATAATCTGAAGAACGCGTCCTTTGCTCATCGTTTTCCCTCCTTACTTACTCTCTCGCAGAAACCACCACAAGCATTTTTATGAAAATGAACTCATTGTGGTCACGCGTCTTGTTCTATAATGAACAAAATGAGTGGGAACGGACATAGCGTTCCCTGCTCAAAATCTAGTCAAACCCGCTACATCGGGTTCATTTTTAAAATAAAGGTTTTATTCAAGCGCTGCCGCACCGCCAACGATTTCCGTGATTTCTTGGGTGATCGCTGCTTGACGGGCACGGTTGAAAACTAGTGTATAGTGATTAATTAGTTCTTTAGCATTATCAGTTGCATTTCTCATTGCCGTCATCCGAGCAGCATGCTCACTCGCTTTGCTGTCTAAGAGTGCTCCGTAGATCAAACTTTCAGCATATTGAGGCAGGAGAACTTCTAATATTTCTTCAGCAGACGGCTCAAATTCATAGGAAATGAGTTTGTTTGAAGTGGCTAAGTCCGATAACGGAAGGAGCTTCTTCTCCTGTACTTCCTGTGAAATGGCACTTACATAATGACTGTAATAGACATATAATTCATCGAAAGTTCCATCGGTAAACATTCCAACCGTTGCTCGGGTAGTGTCTTGAATGTCAGCAAAGTTAGGCTGAGCTGGGATCCCAATCGATTCAAGGACCACATTCATGCCGCGTTTGACAAAAAAGTCACGTGCCATTCTTCCGATTGCAATGATCGCGAATTCATCATTCGATTTATGACGGCTTTGGATTGTTTGAAAAACATGACGGAGAACGTTGCTGTTAAAACCGCCAGCAAGTCCGCTGTCAGAAGTCATAACAATATAACCGGTTTTCTTAACAGGTCGACTGGTCAGCATGGGATGATTTACTCCGCCTGAGCCAATTGCAATCGATGCCGTTACTTCTTGGATTTTTTCCATATAAGGTACAAATGCTTTCGCATTTACGACGGCACGATTCCACTTTGCAGCAGAGGTCATTTCCATTGCTTTTGTTATTTGGCTCGTCTTTTTAGTTGAATTGATACGAGTTTTTATCTCACGTAATGAAGCCATAGGTTCTCACCACCCTTTTTCAAAGAATGTCTGGTTGGGCGTGCGGCCCGCCTTACGGGTGCCGCCCGCTCACCGTTCTAAATGTCAGACC
This sequence comes from Bacillus sp. ISL-77, assembly GCF_018613105.1. NCBI lineage: Bacteria > Bacillati > Bacillota > Bacilli > Caryophanales > Bacillaceae > Bacillus > Bacillus sp. ISL-77. The sequence goes on along the minus strand of NZ_JAGGQY010000007.1, from coordinate 49,674 downwards.
CTATTATTCGGAAACTGCAAACGTCTTTTTGAAGGCGTTGATTGCAGAAGCCATATCGTCATCAGAAGGAAGGTCCTTCGTTTTTGTAATATGGTCTAACAACTCTTTGCGGTTGTGGTCTAACCAATTAAGGTATTCTGATTCAAAACGACGGACATCCTCTAATGGAATATCATCAAGGAAACCGCGTGTTAATGCGTAAAGGATTGCAACTTGCTTCTCAACTGATAGTGGCTTGTGAAGATCTTGTTTCAGAACTTCAACCGTACGTGCACCACGATTAAGTTTTGCTTGAGTCGCTTTATCTAAGTCTGATCCAAACTGAGCAAATGCTTCTAATTCACGGTAAGAGGCAAGGTCAAGACGTAGGGTACCAGATACCTTTTTCATCGCCTTGATTTGTGCAGATCCACCTACACGTGATACGGAAAGACCCGCGTTGATCGCCGGACGAACACCGGAGAAGAATAAGTCAGATTGTAAGAAAATTTGTCCATCAGTAATTGAAATAACGTTTGTTGGGATATACGCTGAAACGTCCCCTGCTTGCGTTTCAATGAACGGAAGCGCAGTGATCGAACCAGCACCAAGTGTATCGTTTATTTTTGCGGCACGCTCTAGTAAGCGGCTGTGCAAGTAGAAAACATCCCCTGGATAGGCTTCCCGACCTGGAGGACGACGAAGCAGCAAGGAAAGCTCACGGTAGGCAGCTGCTTGTTTAGAAAGATCATCATATACAATCAATACGTGTTTGCCAGCATACATAAACTCTTCAGCCATTGAAACACCAGTATATGGAGCTAAATATAGCAACGGAGCAGGTTGTGATGCAGAAGCAGTAACAACGATTGAGTATTCTAACGCGCCGTATTTACGTAGTGTTTCAACTGCGTTACGAACGGTTGATTCCTTTTGACCGATCGCAACATAGATACAAACCATGTTTTGACCTTTTTGATTGATAATCGTATCGATCGCAACAGATGTTTTACCTGTTTGACGGTCACCGATGACTAACTCACGTTGACCACGTCCGATTGGCACAAGGGCGTCAATCGCTTTAATACCTGTTTGTAATGGCTCATGAACGGATTTACGAGCCATAACGCCTGGAGCAACTGCCTCAACTGGGCGTGTTTTTGTTGTATTGATTGGCCCCATACCATCAACTGGTTGTCCAAGCGAGTTTACCACGCGTCCGATCAATTCCTCACCAACTGGAACCTCCATGATGCGTCCTGTACGGCGAACCTCGTCACCTTCCTTGATTTCAGTGTAAGGTCCGAGAATGATAATACCAACGTTATTTGCTTCAAGGTTTTGTGCCATACCCATAACGCCGTTTGAAAATTCAACAAGTTCTCCAGCCATGACATTGTCGAGGCCATGAACACGTGCGATACCGTCACCGATTGAGATAACTGTACCAACATCAGTTACTTGAATTTCCGCCTGATAGTTTTCAATTTGCTTTTTTATCAGGGCACTAATTTCTTCAGCTTTGATGCTCATGAGTTTCACCCCTAATCTTTCGAATCTAGCTTAACAATTTACGTTCTAAACGATCGAGTTTTCCTCTTAATGACCCGTCATATATACGATTTCCAATGCGAAGGCGGATACCGCCAAGCAGGTTGGAATCTACGATATTTTCAATTTTTAGGGACTTTTTGCCCACTTTTGCTGCAAATACAGATGAGATTGCTTCGCGTTCCGCATCCGTTAATTCACGGGTGCTGTAAACTTGCGCCTCGGCAATGCCCATCTCATCATTTGCCAGCTCTAAAAATTCATTTGCCACGTCAACGATTTGGTCTTCACGGTGGCGGTCGATTAAGATCAACATTGTATTTAATACATTTACATTTACTGTTGCGAAAGATGACTTAATGATTTCTTTTTTCTCTTCAATTGAAAGCTTAGAAGAATTTAAGATATTTTTTAATTCAGGATTGTATTGTACAACTTCCTTCACTACACGAAGTTCTTCTTCAATAACTCCGAGCGCTTGAGTTTCTTTCGCAATTTGGAAAAGAGCCAACGCGTAGCGTTTTGCTACCATTGAGTTACTCATCGCTCTTCTCCTGCCTCTTTAATATATTCGTTAATGAGCTGCTCCTGATCTGCTGCAGTTAATTCTTTTTCAATTACTTTAGAAGCAATTAATACAGATAGTGAGGCAACTTGTTCGCGAATAGCGGCAACAGCTTTTTCTTTTTGCTGCTCAATTTCAAGCTTTGCTGCTTCTTTGACGCGTTCAGCTTCTGTACGAGATGCCGCAACGATTTCTTCACGTTGAAGTTCACCTTGCTTTTTGGCATTTTCGATTAAGTTTTGCGCATCATTACGTGCTTCTTTTAAAAGATTTCTTTGTTCTTGTAAAATCTTTTCTGCTTCTAAACGGCTGTTTTCTGCCGCACTAATTTCACTACCAATATGCTCTTCACGCGTCTTCATAATACCCATTAATGGACCCCATGCAAACTTTTTGAGCAAGGCTAACAATACAAGAAAAACGATAAGCTGGAAGAAAATATCCCCAGTATTAATGTGGCCGCCGCCTTCAGCAGCAGTGGCTAATACTAAACTGTTTGTTAACACCCTCGGTTCACTCCTTTCAAGAGTTGCTTAACGATAGCAAAAACACATAAATGAATGGCGAGGATTTGTTGATCATCGCCATCTTGAATTTTCCTACTATTATCGGTTTAATACCATGAACGCGATAACTACACCGATAATCGGTAATGCTTCTACTAACGCAACCCCGATAAACATAGTTGTTTGAAGCAAACCACGATGTTCAGGTTGACGAGCGATACCTTCTACTGTACGACCTACGATAAGACCGTTACCAATACCTGCACCTACTGCTGCTAAACCGATTGCGATTGCTGCTGCTAAAACACCAATTGATCCTGTCATTACTTTTTTCCTCCTTAAATGTATAAAACATCAATTAATTTTTTATTTTGTTCATGAAAATGAACGGTGTATTATTAATGGTCGTGACTCACTTTATGAGCCAAGTAAACCATTGTTAACATTGTGAAAATATAAGCTTGAATCGTACCAACGAATACAGAGAACCCTTGCCATACCAATGTTAGCGGGATAGCCGCAATCGTACCAGCAATTCCTTGATGTGCCAGGCCTGTTGCTAATAGTGATAGAAGCAACTCACCAGCGTAAATGTTACCATATAGACGCAGACCAAGAGTCAGCGTATTGGCAAATTCCTCAATGATCTTCAATGGGAATAAGAATTTCATTGGGCTGAAGAAACCTTCTGCATAGCCTTTTACACCTTTTAGCTTGACACCATAATAATGGGATAGTGCCAAAACCATAACTGCTAGTGTTAAAGTGATGATTGGATCGGCCGTTGGTGATTTCCACCAAAGCTTTTCATCAACCACAATCGCAAATGGAAGACCTAACATATTGGATACAAAAATATACATAATTAATGTAATTCCAAGGATGTGGAACCTTCCGCCTTCTTTCCAATCCATCGTGCTGTTGATGACCCCTTTAACAAAGTCCATCACCCATTCAAAAAAGTTTTGCATCCCTGTAGGTTTCATTGCCAGCTTTCGTGTAGAAAGAATGGCTATTAGGAAAACAATTAGACTTGCTACTGTGATCATCAGCATATTTGCGCCGTTAAACCAAAGGCCCATAAATTTAAACTCTGGAACCTCATGATGCATGTAAACTCACCTCGCTTCCGCTTCATTTATGTACATGCAATGCATGGTAAAAATAATCTATCATAATGACAATATAGGATGTCATTAATCCTATCACTAAACTAATCATATCGAATTGCTCTGGGTATCTTAATGCGATTAACGCAGCAATTCCCGCCACAGCCATCCTCGAGAGCGACCCTAAGGACTTGGGTTTTTTGCCCTCTGTTACCTTTTTATCAAAGCTCTCCGTCTTTCTAACTAGTATCCAAAGATTCAAATAACTAAAGCATGTCCCAAGAATCAGCCCTAGAAATATGGTTTGGTACGAGGTGAAGCCCCAGCCTAGAACATAAATGGACAACAAGTAAAAAATCCATTTGCGCTGCCTGTTGAACATTACTCTGAAATCTGGCATAGTTATTTATCTCCTGAATAGAAATGGCGGATTGAAAGGAGCATGGAATAGGTACCCGCTCCAAGACCTATAAGCAGTCCGATTATTAAGAAAATTGGTTCGGTACCCCAATGCTGATCCAGCCATCTGCCTGAGAAAATACCTATTAGAATGGAACCTACTAATTGGGAGACAATTGCGGACATTAAAGCCATAGCTTGTAATGGGTTGCGGTTGTTTTTACGCATATAACACATCCTCACTCTGAGAGAATGTCAATCGGGCAAAAAGTAATATCCATAACCTAAATACTATCTTTAGATAGATTTATTTACATGAAAACCCTATCATTTACACCCTTAGTTAGCATACAATAGCACCCTGTCAATGTCAATTAAATTACGTGAATTATGCCACAAAGTATTTCCTGAAGTATTTTCCAATTTGGAATTTACTCAACAATCTTATTGTAGAGTAAATTGTGAAGGAATTTTGTTCATTTTGTGTCTATTTTGTGAACAATTATAATTATACTAATGGTACAATATTATGAACTTTTATTATGATTTTGTTAAAAAGACCATGTCTTGGTGTGGACAAGGTCTTTTCTTAAAATTGCTTTTTAGTCTTCTATCCTCTCAATCGTGATCATCCGTTGGATATGGTCCTCTTTGCTGGCCTTTTTGGCAAAAACCTTTACTAAATAGGTCCCGTTTGCTGGAAGCTGGTCGTCTGGGATGTCCTTGCGAACAAGTCCCTTTTTCACATTGGTAATCGTATCTAAATAGCCGACAAAACGATAATCCTCCGGGTTAAACAAGGCAATCCCAAATTCCTCCGCCCCGCCCGGCAAATACACCTCATAGCGGTACTGTCCTGGTTTGTCTCCTTCGGCAAAATCAAAGCCCATGACCCGTGGATAGTCCGGCTCCTCTAAAACATAGAGATAGGGAATGCGAACTGATGCCCCGCCCGCCTGCAAGCGGAGATATCCGTCGTGAATTTTCCCTTTAAACACCTGCGGGTCGACCGTCAACTCGACCGTTATGTCCTTTGTCTGCTGAGGCTCGAGCGTAAATGAAAGCGGCAGCCGCCATTCCAGTCCATCGATATATGGCGGGATATCAAACGAATAACGCTGGTCTTGCTGGCTTGTATTTTCGACATGAAGATAGGCTTTATGGACATCACTCTGTTCCGTAAATTTCCCAAACCGGATACTGCTCGGTGTGACGAGTGTGGTGGCTTGGATCGCTTCGTCAACCTGGATTCTGCCTGCCCCCTGTTCAAAGGTGCGGTAGTAGGCGGGTTCTCCCTGTGTACCAAGGGTTCGCCCGTTGATGGTAGTGGTCTTACGTCCGGCTGCGTTCGGGATGGCCGCCGTACGGTCAACGCTATTAGACTTTGCGAGCGGTTTTGCCGTGTTCATCAGGGACGCTTTGATTTGTTCGGGTGTCCAGTCCGGATGGGCCTGCTTAATTAATGCACATGCCCCAGCGACGTGCGGCGCCGCCATACTCGTCCCTTGAAGCGACAAATAGCCGCCCGGAATCGTCGAATTAATCGCTACTCCGGGGGCAACAATATCTGGTTTGATTTCCCACGTTCCCGTCACCGGTCCCCGCGAGCTAAAGTCAGCGAGCCGGTCCGAATCCTCGCTGACCGTGACCCGCGCCGAGGTGGTTTGTCTTTTTAAGGCTTTTTGTAAAATAACCCCGTCTTCCTTCGAGATGGCGCCGACTGGGATCGACATTTGCGTATCGAGGTTTCCCATGAAACGGCCGCCGCTCATATTGTTGTAGATGAGCACCGCTTTTGCCCCTGCCCGCTTCGCATTTTCCGCTTTTTTGGAAAAAGTTAAGACCCCTCTTTTGATGAGGGCAATTTTCCCTTCAATATTTTTCAATTCATCAGGTCTGCCGATGCCGCCATCGACAATGTCAGCGGAGCGGTCGAGCGCCCACTTGGCTGAGCCTTCGAGCGGTTCAATCTGGAATTTATCCCGACTTCCTTCTATTAATAGATAGGGTGTCTCCAAAGTTGGGGTCGATGCACCAACCGATATCGCTTTGGAGGCGGTTCCAGGTGAGCCAACACTCCAAACATTTGGCCCGGAATTACCAGAAGCCGCCACGGCGACGATTCCGCGATCGACGGCGCGGTTGAGGGCGAGGCTGATTGGCAGGTCGGGCCCGTTTATATCATTTCCGAGCGAGAGATTGACGACATCCACTTTATCCTTAATCGCCTGGTCAATCGCCGCGAGCACCTGCACGGTGGTCCCGCCCCCGCCCGGCCCAAGCGCGCGGTACGCAACAATTTTTGCCTCCGGGGCAACGCCTTTTATTTTTCCATTGGCTGCAATAATACCGGCCACATGGGTTCCATGGATCGTCGCCTTCCCGAGGGCGAGCGTTTCCATCGGATCGCGGTCGTTGTCAACCAGGTCCCGGCCGCCGGCATAGTTGCGCTTAAGGTCGGGATGGGTGTAATCGACGCCCGTATCAATAACCCCGACCGTTACCCCTTTTCCCGTCAGCCGTTCATTTTTTTTATCAAAAAAACTGCGGACTTCCTCCCCACCAATAATTTTGACGCTTTCCTCGGTTTCGGCTTGGTAGGTAATAACCGGCGAGACGTTTTTGATTTGTTTATGGCTGCGGCCGATTTCGGCAAGTGTTTCTGCGCTGCCTTCGACCGAGAATCCATCAAGCGCATGGTGGAAAACACGGCGAAGCTTAACGTCTTTGTAGGGTTTCATGAGCTGCAGGATTTCCTGGTCGGTGTGTGGTTTGTCCAGGATTATTATGGCAGTTGTCTCCTGCGTGCTTTTGGTGATCGAAGGATGGATGAGTATTTTCGGAGGTTGAAAAGCTAGCAGTAACGCGAGTAGAAGTTTCATCGATGGATTTCCCCTTTTTCCATATCGTTTTCTTAGAGGGGGGAAAGTATGCACATCTATTTTGGGAAACGGGCATCGGGTATTTCCTATTTACCTGGTGGGAATTGTGTATGCGTTGATTTCCTTTTCACCAAGCGGGCACAGGAGCTGATTTTTCGGAAGGGTGTAAATGGTCCCTCGTTTGGATCCGGACGACGGGAGGTTGAGCGATCGTAGTTGATGCCCCGCAATGAAGGTGGAGTCAATATGCAAAAATTCAGCGAACTGCCTTCTAGTTATTGTCGGTCCGAGCAGGAGGAAATAATCATCGACCGACTGAAAAAAGGCTGTTTTGGAGGAATGCCCGCATATGGGGCAGTGCCACTTAGCAGAGTAAAACGCCATCGTACCGGTTTGGCACTTAGGGCATATCACACCCGTAATAATGTCATCCTTGGATAATTTGTACGTTTGGAGAATATCAGGAATAGGAATTTGATGGTGGACTAAAAGGAGGTCGACTAATTGGCTGGTTTTTCTTTTGCTAAACACGGGTTTTTGATACTTCATTTCAAGCTCTTCCAGTTTGTCCAGAAGTGACTCGGCATAAATCAACTCATTGAAAATTTGCTGATTGTCAGGAGTTGTTTCCACTTTAGTCGTCGGTTTACTGATGATTACCACTTTTTCAATTGGCAAACCCTGCATTTGCATCTTTCTGAGCCAATTTACGAATTGCAGTTTTTGCCTTTTCACCTGAAGAATTGGATTCGAAATGCCCTCTTCTTCATTATTAAATTCCTTGGTTACATGATTGGTTTCCTTGTTAAAAATCAATTTCTTCGATAGATTTTTGACTTCTGCCATGAAGATAAACCTCTGTGAAAGTATCACTAAATCAATTTGGAATGCCTTCTTGTCAGTTAGCCGCAGGCCATGAAAAATGTAATATTGATCTTCTTGCAAAAGCGAAAGATAGTAGCTGCATTCCTTCTCGCCGTAGTATCCCTTCAGCCACGATCTTAAATCTCGTTCGACTGTCGGTCTGATTGGATGATTTTTCGATACCCTGCGGAGTACCGCCATACATTGGTAAGCTTGAATTGGTAACTTCAGTTCTAAAACGACCATATACATCACCTCTTTTTATATATTCAGTGGTAATTTCTATTAAAAGATTAGATATCCTCCTTAAAAATTAAGCAAATTATATCATTTTAGTGAAATTTAGTCTTTTTGCCGTTCATTTTTTAGGTCTATTTCGGTTCTTGTTATCGTTTTATGTTCTTTATTCAAGTTCAAAATTGTTCTCGTTGGAGTTTTGTGCCATTTCCCGGTGGTTTTGTGCCATTTTGGGCAGGTTTTGTTCCGATTTCTAGAGTTTTGTTCCATTTCTAAGAGGTTTTGTGCCATTTTCAAGGTGTTTTGTGCTATTAGACATATTTTCCCAAAAGCGAGCCCTTTTTTTTAAAAAATAAATTGGTTCCAGTATGGATTTTCTCTTATTTCGAGAAATATATCGGGTTCCAAAAAGGATTTTGTATTTTTCGAAAAACAATTTGGGTTCCAGTACGGATTTTCCTTTTTTAAGAAAAATAATTGGAATTCCAAAACCGATTTTTTATTTCCCCAAAAAAAACAATTCAGGCTCCCAATCTCATTATTTTTCCCCCAAAAAAAAATGACCTATTTTTAATAAAACCAACAAAAAAAGCCGAGTAAGCCCGACTTTTTTTCAAACGGTATCCTATTTCGTTCCAAACAACCGATCTCCTGCATCACCAAGGCCTGGGACGATGTAGCCGTGGTCATTTAATTTCTCATCTAATGCAGCGATATAGATATCCACGTCCGGGTGGGCTGACTTTACTGCTTCCACGCCTTCTGGTGCTGCAATTAAACACATAAATTTGATATGTTTCGCACCGCGCTTCTTCAAGGAGCGAATTGCTTCAATCGCCGAACCGCCTGTTGCAAGCATCGGATCAACCACAATGAAATCACGCTCTTCCACATCACTTGGGAGCTTAATATAATACTCAACCGGCATCAAGGTTTCAGGGTCGCGGTATAAACCGATATGGCCCACCTTCGCAGCTGGGATTAATTTCAAGATGCCATCAACCATTCCGATTCCTGCACGCAAAATGGGCACAATCCCGATTTTCTTACCGGATAGTACCTTAGATTTCGCTGGGCAGACAGGTGTTTCGATATCGATATCCTCAAGCTGCATATCTCTGGTAATTTCAAACGCCATCAGCGTCGCGACTTCATCGACAAGCTCGCGGAACTCCTTTGTTCCTGTGTTTTTATCACGTATGTAAGTTAGTTTATGTTGAATGAGTGGATGGTCGAAAACGAATACCTTGGCCATAATCATCGCTCCTTATTTTAAATTATAAACACTTCGTCTCATTTTACAGAAAAAAAAGGCAATGAGCAAATAGAATTCAGCACTTTCAACTAGTTAGATTTTTCAAAAAAAATCGGCCTACGATAGGCCGATTCTCTGCTGCTAAAATAAGAAAGTATTAGTTTTTGAACATAGACAACTGTCTAGCTCCAGCGCCCTAGCGGCTAGTGTCCTTCGCTCTCCACCCTACGATAAGTCAACATCGAATCACCTTCGGCTCTTCGTGTTTCCTTTATCTCAGTTGGAGCGCTCCAGGCCATACGCCGCTGAACAGGGCGCTTGCGCTTTTCTTATTAATATTCTGGATAAAGAGTAAATTTGCTTGTTAAGGCCTCGACACGACCTTGCGCTTCCTCAAGTTTCGCCTCATCTTCATGGTTCTTCAAGGTAAACGCGATAATTGAAGCGATCTCGTCCATATCCGCTTCAACAAAACCACGGCTTGTCACTGCCGCCGTACCGATACGGACACCGCTTGTTACAAACGGACTTTGCGGGTCAAATGGAATTGTGTTTTTGTTAACCGTGATGCCAACTTCATCCAGTACCTTTTCAGCAACCTTGCCAGTTAATCCAAGCGTCGTTACGTCTACTAACAAGAGGTGGTTATCCGTTCCACCGGATACTAACTTCAAGCCTTCTTTTTGAAGACTTTCAGCTAAGCGCTGAGCATTCGTGATAATCTGACCAGCATATTCTTTGAAGCTTTCCTGTAATGCTTCGCCGAACGCAACAGCTTTCGCAGCAATGACATGCATTAGCGGACCGCCCTGAATTCCAGGGAAGATTGATTTATCAATTTTCTTGCCGAATTCCTCTTTGCAAAGGATCATCCCGCCGCGTGGACCGCGTAATGTTTTATGCGTAGTGGTAGTAACAAAATCAGCGTACGGTACTGGGTTTTGATGCAAGCCTGCTGCAACAAGTCCAGCGATGTGCGCCATATCCACCATGAGGTATGCACCGACTTCATCGGCAATCTCACGGAACTTTGCAAAGTCAATCGCACGCGGGTATGCACTAGCACCAGCTACAATCATTTTCGGCTTGTGCTCGAGTGCTTTTGCACGCACATCATCATAATTGATGCGGTGCGTTTCTTGGTCCACACCATATTCAACAAAGTTATATTGAACACCACTGAAGTTAACTGGGCTGCCGTGTGTTAAGTGGCCGCCGTGGGATAAATTCATGCCAAGCACGGTGTCACCTTGCTCTAGAACTGTGAAGTAAACCGCCATATTAGCTTGTGCACCTGAGTGAGGCTGCACGTTCACATATTCTGCTCCGAAGATTTCCTTCGCGCGGTTGCGTGCTAAGTCTTCGACGATATCAACATATTCACAGCCGCCATAATAGCGTCGGCCAGGATATCCTTCTGCATATTTGTTCGTTAAAACAGAACCCTGGGCTTCCATGACTGCTTCACTTACAAAGTTTTCTGAGGCAATTAATTCGATTTTTGAACGTTGACGACCTAATTCCTTTTGAATCGCTTGAAAAACCTGTTCATCAGCTTGTGGCAAATGCTTCATGACAAAAATCCCCCTTATATGTTAAGTAGCTATTGATAATTTCGAAAATTCTTTTTTATTTTACACGAAATACCCTCAAATTGAAAGGGAAACATTCTTCGGATTTTAATTATTTTTTTTACTTTAAGTGAGCGTTTTCATACGTATTGAGTTTATTTTCCGAACGAAAATATTTTATATTATAATAACGTTCGTGTTTTCAATAAAACTTTTTCTTGTTCATCAAAATTTTCCAGCTTATAAAAAACTTTAATGATGGTGCCTGACACCCAAGTTTATTAAGAGCAGCTCGAGTTTTCCTGATTCCGTTCGTATACGGCTCTTGCGCCGCCGATCAGTTTCGGGCGTACTTTGGCGAGTGTTACATGGGCCTGTCCGATGCTTTTTTGCTTCACGCGGACTGGAACGGCAACATGTTTTAAGTGCATCCCGATGAGTGTGTTGCCGATGTCAATCCCGGCATCCGCCTTCACGAACTCTACTACAACCGCGTTGTCCATCGCTCCAAACGCGTAAGTGGCCATCGCCCCGCCTGCTTTACGGACAGGGACAACCGACACTTCATCGAACCGCCTTTCCTCTGCAACCGCACGTTCGACGACCAAGGCCCGGTTTAAATGCTCGCAGCATTGGAAGGCAAGCGTGATCCCCGTCTCCGCTTGAAGGTTTTTCAAACAGCGGTAAATCATTTCCGCCACTTCAACCGTGCCAGAGGTGCCAATCCGCTCCCCAATTACCTCACTCGTACTGCAGCCAACCACTAACAGCTGCCCTTGTTTTAACGCGCCCTGCTCTTTGAATTCCGTTAAAATCGCTTCCAGTTCTTGTTCACACGCTTGAATCATACGCCTTGACCTCCACTAAAAAAGATTTCCAGTCCAGCCCGAGCTAAATTAGAGGTGCTTATCCTCGTATTCACCAATTTTTCCTATCCGGTTCGCATGACGGCCGCCTTCAAATTCACCCGTCAGCCAGATTTCAGCTATATCTCGGGCCAGGCCAGGGCCAATGACGCGTTCACCCATCGTTATGATGTTTGAATCATTATGAGCCCGCGTTGCTTTGGCGCTAAACGTATCATGGACCAAGGCACAGCGAATCCCTTTCACCTTATTAGCGGCAATACTCATGCCAATTCCCGTTCCGCAAATCAGAATCCCGCGGTCAAACTCGCCGCTCGCTACCTTCTCAGCAACTGGCAGCGCGTAATCTGGATAATCCACCGATGTTTCACAGTCACAGCCAAAATCCTCAAATTCAATCCCCAGTTCGTTAAGTAATTGCGCAATTTCCTTGCGAAGATTCACTCCGCCATGGTCTGATGCTAGTGCCACTTTCATGTTAAATGCCTCCTCTACTCTATTTATCTTTTACACACTAGCCCTAGCTCCTCGCCACTAGTGTCCGTCACGAAAAGGGGCTTTGCTCTCCTGATTAATTTTGACATACTGCCACAAAAATATAAAGTTTCAATCAAAAAATAAAAGCCCTCTTCGAAAAGAGAGCATTTGTCACTTTAGTTTTCCAATTGCTTTATCAATTAATCCATTTAGTTCACGAAAGGTTTCTTCGTACATGGCGAGCGGTCCGCCGTACGGGTCGACGACATCATGATTGAAGCCTTCCCCGCTGTATTCCTTTAAAGTATATACCTTCTGACCCTCATGAGGGTATTGCTGCAGAATGGCCAACTTATGTGAGGATGTCATCGTTAGGATGAGGTCGGCCCATTCGACCTCATCACTCGTTAACAGACTGGAACGGTGATTGTGCACGATCCCATTGTCCTCCAACACCCTTTTTGCATGTGGCGATGCCTCACTGCCGTTCGCAGCATAAATGCCTGCCGACCTCACTTCGATCGCGTCGACCGCTTTATTTTTCAAAATTGCTTCTGCCATTGGACTCCTGCACGTATTTCCTGTACATACAAACAAAATGCGCTGCAATGTGTTTGCCTCCTTACAAGATTCTTATGTAATTTATTTTATCATATTTAAGTTAGGGATTCGAAAAGGTTGGCCGATCCGCCCGTTAAAAGAAGGGAGCGAGCAGCTTTAAGCCAAAGGCAAGTAAAATAGCTCCACCAAGTGCCTCACTATATGACCCGACCCAGCCCTGCATCTTGCGGCCAAGCAGCAGTCCCGCCCATGTTTGGATGGTTGCCATGATTCCAAAACACAAAATAACCATAATCGTCTTCGCACCGTAAATGCCTAAGGTAAGCCCTACGGAAAAACTATCAAGACTCACACTCAAGGCAAAGAGCAGCAGGCCGAAACCAATTGGGGAAATAACCTTCTCATCGCTCTTTTTGAGGGTGGACCACACCATTTGCACACCGAGTAAAATCAGCAGAAAACCGCCGATAAAGGTCGCAAAGGTACCAAACTTATCTGATAAAAATTTCCCAGCAATTAAGCCAAGCAGCGGCATCCATACATGGAACAAACCGATCGTGATGCCAATATTAATAATTTTCTTGAGCCGAAGTTTGTACATCCCCATGCCAAGTCCGACTGAAAATGCATCCATCCCTAGTGCAAACGCCATTAACATAAGAGTTACTATTTCGCCAATCATTTCAGACATTCGGACCCCGCCTCCTTGGACTAACTACCCTAGCATATGCACGTCCAAACTAATTTAGAAGTCTTGCTCGGGAACTGGAATATTGGCCGCTTACGTCTATTATACCGCTTCTTCCACGTTTCTAATTCCAAAATTTGTTACATAATAGTGTTTGCGGCCACATTTAATCGGTGCCTGACACCAAAAATCCGCCAAAAAAATTCAAAACATTACACTACACCCAAAATCGGTGCCTGACACCGAAAAAAAAAACACCAGGTCCCCTCACCGGAGAACCTAGTGTTTATTCAGCGATCAGTTTATTTCCAGCGGCTTTCTGAAGGCGGTTCATGATTGCATTTCCGACACCTTCGTTCGGAAATATCTCACTGTAAATGACATCGACCTTTTCTAGATTAAATCTTCGCAGCGTATCATAAAGCGCCGCGGCAACCGTCTCCAATTCTGCCCGCTTCCCGCATGCTAGTACCACATCCGCTTCATACACATCCGCCTGCTCTTCCGTAGTCAGCACCCCGACCCGCAAACCCTCCATCCGTTTTTCTTCTATTAGACGCTGGAGAAATTTCGTGGTGCCTGACACCATAAATAGCGGTGCATTCGGGGCGTAGTGTTGGTATTTCATGCCTGGGGCTTTCGGCCGCGCCGCCTCATCTGTTAACGCGGCATCGAAACGAACTTCACCAAGGACGGCCTCAAGCTGCTCCTTCGTTACCCCGCCCGGTCTTAAGATAACCGGAATCGCTTCGGTGCAATCGATGACCGTTGATTCAACGCCAATTCCTGTTGCCCCGCCGTCGATCACCCCAGCAATTTTCCCATTTAAATCGTCCATGACATGTTGGGCCTTCGTTGGACTTGGTTTGCCCGAACTGTTGGCGCTCGGGGCAGCAATCGGCAGTCCACAACTTTTCAACAATGCCAGTGCGACAGGGTGGTCCGGCATCCTTACCGCAACCGTCGACAATCCCGCCGTGGCTGTTTCCGCTAGGACGCCTTCTTTCTTTTTAAAAATAATCGTCAGTGGTCCCGGCCAAAACGCATCCATCAACACTTCAGCCTTGTCGGGAACCTCAGTTACAAACGTGCTCAGCTGCTTTTTTTCAGCAATGTGGATAATTAGTGGATTATCACTCGGCCTTCCTTTGGCTGCAAAAATCTTCCCAACCGCCAGATCACTTTTCGCGTTCCCGCCAAGACCATAAACCGTCTCTGTCGGCAGGGCAACCACTTCGTTATCCCGTAAAAAATTCGCTGCATCCACAACCTGTGGATTATTTTCAAGATTATCCACATACTTATCCACTTTCCAAACCTTTGTGTTCATAATTATCCACCTTTATCACGAATGAGTCTTCTAGCGAAATTTGGCGAATTTAGTCACCTAGACTCATATTTTTAGCTCAATACGTTTGAAAGTATAAAAGAAGGTGGGCATAAATACAAGTGTTATCCACAAATTGTGCACAACTTCCTTGAAATAGTGGATAACTTTGTGGGTATATCCACAATTATAATGAAAATTTCAAAAATATAGAGTTATCCACATTTAAAACGTGTCGAATATGTTCAGATTGATA
Organism: Bacillus sp. ISL-77; assembly: GCF_018613105.1. Classification (NCBI taxonomy): domain Bacteria; kingdom Bacillati; phylum Bacillota; class Bacilli; order Caryophanales; family Bacillaceae; genus Bacillus; species Bacillus sp. ISL-77. The sequence goes on along the minus strand of NZ_JAGGQY010000007.1, from coordinate 34,581 downwards.
AAATTCGCTGGGTATTTCTGCCCGGTCAATCCTCTGGAAGCCCATTATTTCGAAAAATGGTAAGGCTACGCTCTTATTTGTTGCCAAAAACAAACCTTTCATCCCTTTTTCTTTCGCTAATTGGACCATTTGATCAAAAAGAACGAAGATTTCCTTTTCAGCTTGTCCAGGTGTAACAACGAGGGAGCGCAAGAGCCCGAACTCCGTGAAGGCCTCCATGCCAAGCGAACCCTTTAAGGTGCCCTCCTCATTCTCTAGCAGCAAAAAATAGTCAATCGTTTCATCTGTTAGTCCATCCGTCCCCAGATTGGCTCTGGATAAAAACTGTCGTAAACTGCCCAAGTCTTGTTTATTTGCTCTGCGAATCAATGCCTGCATCGCTTCCACCTCTTTTTTTAAGATTCTACTCTATGAATATGGATGAGCTAGAACAAATAGAACCGCTAGATTTGGGAATCTAGTAAAATTTTATTGAAGAAACGACCTCAGCCTCGCCGCATTTTTCCACACAAAAAACCAGCCCCATTGCTGGAACTGGTCTAATTAAACATCTTCTCCCACATCTCTACGACGAAAAACTTCACTTCCACCGGCTTTTCATCATCAGCGGTATAAACAGGCGCATCCTTTTTAGCCAACTTCACTGGCTCATCATCAACCTCAACCATTATCTCATTGAACACTGGCGCATCTTTTTCAATCAGCCTCTCCGGCTTCTTCATTTCTTCTTCGTCCACAGTTGTGGCTTTTTCCTCTTTTTCACCCTTTACCTCAACCTCTTTTTCTACCTTAACCGCAACCTCTTTCGTATCCTCAACTGAGCTTGCTTCTTCTTTTACCTTTTCAACCGTTGCCACCGTTTTTGCCTTTTCAACCTTTTCCTCCGATTTAGCAGGTATCACTGTTTTTGCCTTCGCCTTTTTCTCTCCCTCAAAGCCCTCACTCACCGCTACACCATTTGAAAAGTCAAGGAAGCATAATGGCGGGTAAAGCACGCACCACCAGTTCGCGCCTTCCCCGCTCCCGAGCGTAATCAAAATCGCTTGATATTCTCCGGCAGGATATAAAAATTGACCATATAATTTCGTCGGAAACTGAACCTTGCCAAACTCCACTTTCACCGATTGATCAGACCCTTGGTCGCGGACCACTTGTTCCGATATCGCTTGAATCTCAGGAAGCTTAGACTTGATGACCGTTCTTGCTTTTTCCATCGACGTTAAATCCTGAACCCACAGGGTAATCTGCGCATTCACCGCATCGCGCACTTTCCGTTTAATGGCCTGATCCTCTTCAAAATCACTATTCGCAAGAATCCTAAGCCGAATTGCTTCACCAGGAATCACAATCGATTCTTTTGACGCGGCTTCCGTCTTCGGCATATATAAACTCAACATCGTCCCTAAAGACAAAACGATAAGATATCCCCAAACAATCACTTTACTTTTCAATTCTAGCACCGTCCCTTCGATACCTTCATTTTGGACAAAATGCCAGAATCTTAAACTATTAAATTTTGATATTTTCCAAAGAAACGATTGTATGTACTTCCACTCAAAAGGATAAAATCTAAATGAATGTTAAAATAAGTGGATGGTCTGTCCTGCGAATGGTAATTTGCTCATTGGCCACTATTTTCAGATAAAAAGTGCTGAAATTGCATCCAATCAGGCTT